>CAXMSI010000049.1:8856-10526 GCA_964196085.1 uncultured Acidimicrobiia bacterium
GAGTCAACCGCAATCTGATCCATCTCTGTGCGAGAAACTCCCCACTTCTCAGCAACCATCTGAGCAGAAACACCTTGAGGTACCAGGCCGTGATCGTATCGAGCCTGCATCTTGGGGCCGAACGGGTGGCCGGGTCCGTTAACAGCGGTAATCCCCATCGGGATCCTGCTCATGGACTCAATTCCCGCAGCAATCACTACGTCGTATGCGCCAGCCATGACGCCCTGTGCGGCGAAGTGTGCTGATTGTTGAGAAGACCCACATTGGCGGTCAATGGTCGTTCCCACAACTGACTCGGGGAATCCCGCAGCAAGCGCCGCATTCCGAGCAATGTTGAAGCCCTGCTCGCCGGTTTGCATCACACAACCCATAATCACGTCTTCGACCAAGCCAGCATCGATGCCTGCCCGTTCGACAACGGCGCGGAGGGCGTCAGCGGCAAGATCCACCGGATGGACGTCTTTGAGTTGACCTCCCCGCTTACCAAGTGGGGTGCGAACAGCTTCGACAACAACGGCGTTATACATTCAGGCTCCTATATCTCGGCTCTCGAAGTCTATCGCGAACAATCTGTAGCCGTTCAGGTGCCAGACAATGTCTCGCGCCAATTGGACTTTCCAACTTGATGCAGTACCAGGCCAGCGGCATCAACTTCGGCTGGATCGAGCAGGTTTCTGAGGTCGACAATGGTGTTGCCTTTCATCTTGCTGGCAAGAATCGAGAAATCGAGCTCCTTAAACTCGGGCCACTCGGTGGCAATGACCACGACGTCGGCATCGGTGCCTATATCAACAGCCTCTGAGACCAGGATTACCCCCTCAGCATGTGCATCAAAGCTTGCCGGTTGCATGGGGTCAAAGGCTCTAACACTCGCTCCAAGTGCGACAAGTCCCGTCACAACATCAACGGCAGGGCTTTCGCGAAGATCGTCCGTGCCTGCCTTAAACGTCAACCCGAGCACGCCAACTCGAACCGGTCGGTCAGTAATGTCCACCAAACGAATCACCCGCTTGGCGAGAGAAGCTCTCCGCAGCCGGTTACTCAATTCGGCAGCTTCAACGACAGTCACCGGAGCGTTTAACTGCCGAGAAGCCTCCACCAGAGCCTGAGTATCTTTCGGGAAGCAACTACCACCAAACCCAGGGCCAGCCTTCAAAAACGCCGGTCCAATGCGAGGATCTAACCCAATTCCACGGGCCACTGCGTCGATGTCGGCTCCCGTAGCCTCGCACACATCGGCAATCTCGTTGATGAACGCTACCCGAACTGCCAGCATGGTGTTCGATGCATATTTGATAAGTTCAGCACTGGTCGGGTCAGTCACGAGGATCTCAACTCCCTCACCCCTAAGGGGAGCATACAAAGTCTCAAGCCCCGCTGCGCGACTCAAAGGCGACGCGCCGATGACCACCCTCGATGGCGCTATGGAGTCTGCAACCGCTGACCCCTGCTGCAAGAATTCTGGGTTATTGATGATCGAGAGTTCCGGAAACTCATCGCCAAGAAGACTGGTCGTGCCTGGAGGAACCGTCGATTTGATCACCACGGTGGCTTGCTTGCAGTGGCTTTCAATCGTGTTCAGGGCAGCTCTCACAAAACGAAGGTCCGCCTCCCCTGTGTCAGATCTGGGAGTGCCGACACAAATGAAGACGAGAGATGCACCGCGTAGT
>CAXMSI010000050.1:0-5145 GCA_964196085.1 uncultured Acidimicrobiia bacterium
AAGCCGGCCCCTCTTCCCCTGCGTGGGCTACCAACCGAAGGCCGGCATTACCGGCTCTTCGAAAGACGTTAGCGAAAGGAGCAAACGGAAAACCCACCTCAGAACTGTCTAGTCCTACGCCCATTATCGACTCACTCCGCAGGAGGACCTGATCGAGGGTCGCTTCTGCTTCCCCAGGGCCAAGATGGCGCAGGAAGCAGGCGATCATGCCCGCAGTCATTCCCAACTCCACCCTTGCTCGCTTCAAGCCGTCTGAGATGCCGTCTACAACATCATCGAAGGCCACTTCACGAGCGGTATGGGCTTGGGGATCAAAAAATAGTTCGACATGCCGAACACCCTCCCCGCTAACTCTTGACATGTAGGCCCATGTCAGCTCTGCAAAATCTTCACGAGTCTTGAGGACAGATACCGCCTTGTAATAGACGTCGAGGAAGGACTGCAGATCTGTGAAGTCATAAGCTGCATGAACCTCATCGAGATCCGCGTAAGGAATCATGACGCCATTCCGCTTGGCGAGCGACAACAGCAACTCCGCCTCTAGCGTCCCCTCAAGGTGCACGTGCAGTTCCACCTTCGGGGCATCGATGATAAGTCCTCTAATTCTGTTCATGGTCGCCTTTCGAGGAACTCATTGAGTTCGAGGATCGGATCGAACCAAAATTCCGCCCCTACGTTTCACCGCTGCCTCATCACTCTTGCGTCTCAACTTCTTCTCCGTTGATGATCACCGCTACTGATTTGTTCTCGACATAGCGACTCACTTTAGGTTTCCTGCTCATCAGTTGCACACTGGAAGGTTCGTGATCGACCCTTCCAGTCGTTGAGACAAGACTCACCCCTCAGGCGGGTGCGTACCCAGGCGTTTTGAAGTCGCCCCGATGCAGAGATTCTCGACAAAGGCGATACCCGCTCGCCGGGCCACCGCACCAGCATCCTCCGAAGCAATGCCCGCTTGCAGCCAAACCGCTTTGGCCCCTACCGCCACAGCCTGCTCGGCGATGCCTGCTGCCTCGGCTGCGGGGCGGAACACGTCCACGATGTCGATCGGTACCGGTATATCCGCCAGCGAGCGATAGGCGGTTTGACCAAGTATCTCTTTGGCGGTCGGATGTACAGGAATCATCGTGTATCCGGCTCGGACTATGACCTCAGGAATATGATTTGCGGTTTTGTCGGGGTTGGTCGAGGCACCAACGACGGCAACGGTCGTAGCGCCATTGAGCAGTGCTCTCAGCTCTGTATCATTCATCGTGCTCCCGTACTTCTGGTGGTGGAACCATACGCTCTCTGGCCCGTCCGAGCGATCATCGCCGAGCCGGCGTCACAAGAAGCCATCTGAACGCGCATACCCAACATTTCAGCCACATCAGCGACGGAGAAGACTTCTGGGGTGCGTTCGCTGTCTGCCATAGGAGAGAGGCTAGCCTGCGGCCAGGCTCAGTGCCCCTTGATTGCTGGAGGAGAGGATCATGGTTTTTGTTTTCCCATTTCATTGCGCCCGATGGTCTTTGTGTGCGATCTTCGGGTTGTTCTCCCCTGTAGATGGCTCTGAGATCTCTACTGCGCGAATAGCCAACGAACGTTCGTTGGTTTGTGCTATAGTTTGGCCAATCAATCTGTTTGTCTGACGTTTGATTACTTCCGGTCCCGTCGGCCGCGGGACCGGTTTTTAACGCCCTCCGAGCTCACAGCGAGCCATTACCCTTGAAGTCGATCTCTCCGCGCTGTTCCAGCGGATATCCCGTCCGGAGACGTTCCTAGGCTCCGTCAGCGACATGAATTCGCCCGACGACATTGATGACATCGCCCCCAGCCAGGCAGCTGCTTATCCCGACGCGGATTGCGATCGGAAGACTGTTGTCTCGTCGACGTCTCTCCATCCAAGCCCGCAGCTTTCGTGGGCTATCTCACTTCAAGGACGAACACACGGACGACGCGGCCAGTAACGCGCTCGCGGTACTTGTCATATCCCCGGTAGATCCTCGTCGCTGACTCAAGGATTTCTTCTCGTTCATCTTCATCGGCGGGGCGAGCGAGAAACTCCAGTGTGACCTCCCCGTGAGACGCCACGCCTGCGGGATTGGCCTCCAAGTTGTAGACCCAACCCGGGGTTGCCTTCTGGCCGAAGTTAGTACCCACCAGACCAACATTGTCTGCGAGGGGAATCGCCGTGAGCGGAGACGTCCGTACCTGACCGCTCCTGGCTCCTGTAGTCGAAATCATGACGGTTGGTAGGCCGGCAAGACTGCTCGACACTGTACTTCGACCATTGGAGCGACTGAACGCGATACCGTCCAACCTGTGGATGACCTTTGACATAAGCCAAGCTCCTGAGCGACTGGACGCCATCACGGCGATAACCCGATGGATCAGACGGGGATCGACGACGTCTAGGCCGAGCTGCTCCATCATTGCCACTTCTGCCTGCCCTTCTTCGGCGTTCCTACAATGCTCGACGCATCATAGGACTGCGGCCCCATGGTCCGTCCAGCCGTGTTGGGGTCGGCCCATGACCTCGGGCCGACCCCCTGGGGGTCCTAGCCTGAGATATCGATCGTTCCGACCATACCAGCAGCGTAATGGCCCGGCTGGTGGCAACCAAAGAGGATTTCTCCTGCTGAGGTCATCTGCCATGTCATTTCCTTGGTCTCGCCTGGTTCGAGAACGAATACGTTCGCCTCGTCGTGCATTGCCATGTCGCTGTCAGCCATCTCAGCAATCTCGGCTTCGTGCTCATCCTGAAGATGGACATCTCCGAGTGTGAAGTCATGAGGGATTACGCCCACGTTGGTCACTCGGAAAGTAACTGTTTCGCCTTCCGCGACCGTGACACTTGAAGGTCCGAAGGTGAAATCGTCTCCGGCTGTGATCTCGATGACTCTGTCAGCGTCGGAAGCCTCCATTGGTATGCCGAACTCATAGGCTTCGGCATGGTCGCCGTCCTCTTCCTCGTGCATTTCCATGTCCGGATCCATGGTTGTCTCTGTCTCGGCAGCCGTCGTAACCGTCTCGGCAGAACTGCACGCTGCCGTGACAAGTCCGATGACTAGTACTGCGATCAGTAGGCGTAGATATGGATGTTTTTGTTGCATGTTCAGGGTCCTTTGCCGGTTGATGGTTACGGTTTGTACCGTATGCGACCATTCTCGGTGCTAATCGGTTGGCTGAATAGTCAACCGATCGGATATTGCCCCTCACCCATTTGGTGGAGGCCTCTTGGGTTCGAATTACTCGATGATTCCCTTGCGAATTCCAACAGCGACCGCTTCTGCTCGCGAAGTGACCTTGAGTCGGTCGAAGACACCCCGGATGTACGTCTTAACGGTGGCTTCAGAAAGCCCTAATGCACTGGCTATTTGCTTGTTAACTGAGCCGTTGGCGATCATTTGGAGCACTTGGCGTTCGCGCGGGCTCAACTGTGCCGACGTCTTTTGGGAGCCGGTCACTCCAGCCAAGAGCGGTTCCATCAGGCTGCTTTGTATGTAGGTTTCGCCGACGGACACGGCTCTGATCGCCGCCAGGACCTCCGCCCTTCCAGCGCTCTTTAGGAGATACCCCGACGCGCCGAGCTCTATAGCCTTGCGTACGTAGCCAGGCTGGTCGTGCATTGACAGCATGAGCACCCGCAGTTGGGGGAAATCTTGCGAGATCCGCTCAAGGGCATCAAGTCCTGTCATACCCCCCATGCGGATGTCGAGGAGAACAACATCGATTGGTTCAGTCTCGACAAACTCGAACATCTGCTCTGCAGACTCCGCCTCCCCGACGATATGGATATCTGAGACGTCTGCGAGCATGAACCTCATCCCGTCTCGAACAATCTTGTGGTCGTCCACAAGGAGCAGCCTCATCGAGAGATCTCCTCAGTCGGAAGCCAGGCTGAGAACGTTGTGCCTGATGGGTTGAAATCTAACGTTACGTCTCCGTCAAGAGCTTTGAATCGCTGGCGGGTGGTACTCAAACCAAGCCCCGCTGTTGTTCTGGAATCTTGTCCGGTGCCGTTGTCCGAGACGTCCAGGACGAGCCGGCCCCCTTCTCGGAATAGGCGTATGGCGACTTTATCCGCTGAGGAGTGTTTTCTGACGTTCGTGAGTGCTTCGCGGGCCGCTCGATACATTTCAGTGCGGGCTACCGCTGAAGCCTCTTCATCGTCATCGACCGTGAGTGCTACTTCTAGTTCACTTTCGGCGCGAGTCAGGTCGGCTAGTTCTTCAAGCGCCGTTGGAAGCCCGGTGTCCGCAGCAAGCTCGAAGTGTAAGAGTCGAAGCTCATTCCTCAGGGTGCTGTCCATGTCCCGCACAATACCGGCGAGTTTGCCGAGTTCCAATGAAACGGGATCCGACGGCTCCAACCTTGCTTGGGAACCTTCGAGGCCGTAGAGCAGCCGGTACATAGGCTGACCAATATCGTCGTGCAAGGCACTCACTACCCTGCGACGCTCCTGTTCCTGTGCTTTGAATGAGGAGTTCAGTAAGCCTTCGGCTTGGCGCCGTCGGCTGTTCACCTCTCGAGTCCTGGCGGCGACGCCCACGGCCACCACCAGCCCAATGGCTGCCAGACCGATACTGATTGAGGCCCAGACGTTCCGAGTGATAAGAGAGAGAGCATTGTTAAATCCTTGGGCGTCCTGTTCCACCTCTACAACGTACGCTGGCATTCCCGTCGGATCCGGAAGAGCAACGTAGAACTCGATGAGTTCACCGTGGCCGCGATCGAATGAGTGGGCAGGCTCTGAGAGATCCGAGATATGCGTCTTGCTGCCTTCAGCGAACGCCTCTGCCGCGTGAGGAGGGAGATCGAAGGAGAGCCCTTGCAGCTCTTGGGCATCGGAGTAGACAATGGTTCCAGTGTCGTCCCACACCTTGACTCGTACTGTTTCGCCTCCAAGTATATTGACTCGAACAGCGACATCGAAGACTGCGTACTCGGCTAGTGAGGTGTTCGCCCCTGCAGGAAACGGTGGGAGCGCCCCGATGTTGGCTGCGACCATGGCCGACCGAGCATCCAAAAGATGTCCTCTCGCCGATCGCGTGATGGAAGCCCCGAGGATGAGGGTCACTGTCAGCGCGAGAATGACGCTAACGACGGCGAGTCTGCCAAGACCACCGATCTCCACCCAATCGACCCGAAGGTTGGCAAGTG
>CAXMSI010000050.1:5155-9970 GCA_964196085.1 uncultured Acidimicrobiia bacterium
GATTGAAGCTCTGTGAGACGGCTTGGACTAGACATTTGGAATCAACCGGGAGGGTACGGCTCGAACCCGTTGATGCGTTGCGTCTCCCGGACGAAGGCTACGATGAGCTCAAGGTCGGTGTCCGAAAGGCCCTCTACCGGAGCCATGTCGCCGAACGGCCAGTGATGGGAACGAACGCCGTTACGGGCAGCCAAGACGAACGTTATGTCTGAGTGGTGGCCAGGCTGGTAGACGACTGACAAATGTGAAGGTCCAAGCTCAGTCCCGCGAAGATCCGCACCGTGGCACGCAGCGCAGCTTGCCTGATAGAGCCCTTTACCCTCAGCAACGAGCGCTGCTTTTTGGATGGGAATGTTGAACTGATCTGCCGAGATCATCGTGTTGGCTGAAGGCTTGTCACCGCCGCCACCATCACCGGAGACGGCAACCACGGCAATCACGATTCCAGCGACGACCAGCGGAACGACGAGTCTCTTCATATCGCGGATTTGTCCATTGTCGGAGTCCTTCGAGTTGATGCCAGCTCTCGCTCATGAGGCTAGCTGCTACTACAGCGAGTTAGAAGTCCGAGTAATAGAGTTCATCTTTCGTAGACTCAGCTACGGACGGAGCCACCTACCGTTCGTCGCCATGGGCCGTGGTGTTTCCCTACGGGGCCATCTTGATGTCAGCCACCGCGGGACTAAGAGAGGCCCTTTACGCCATCGCTGTCCAACGCGGGGACAAGAGCCTTGACTCGACAATCCTGCAGGTGATCAGTGACGGGAGCCAGATTGCCGGAGCCACACTGGGCGCATGGATGGCCGTAGCGTTGGGAAGTGTGGCGATCGTAGCCCACAGGACAGTGTGTCGGGTTGGTATGCCTGGCTGTCTACGGCCGTGTCGGTCCTTGCTAGCCGCTTGTTGCAACGCCTCGGAACGGTCATCAACGGCAGTCGATACAGCGCTTTCCGATGAGAGCCAGCGTCCCAGCGTGCTCATGCCCCAGCATCGACTGGATTCGGTCCAGCATCGCAGATGGCGCGATTTGACCTCCACACTTCTCGCACGTCGCCGTCGACCCTGAGATCAAAGTATGACGACCGGTCGCCAAGGCATCCACATCAAAGCGTCGGTCGAGGGTGATGGCGTTTTGAGCCTGTTCGGGGCATGCGGCCACGCACATCGCGCACCCGACGCAGCTCATGGTATCGAATGTGATGTCAACCGTGTCGTGAGACTTTCGAGCAGAGAGCGCATCTGTCGGGCACACGGTCGCGCAGAGCTCACATATCGTGCATGAGTCCTCGTTGATCGATACGACTCCGACGGCCCCGACTGTCGTTGGAACTTTGACGTCTTTTGACCCTAGAGTTGCCATCGCCAGAAACACATCAGCGTCATGCATTTCACCCAATGCTGCCGCGGGGAGCGACCCAATGGGATCGGGCATTGAGCCCTGGGTAGAAAGTCGGACCCTGTCGCTGCCAAAGCCGAGCGTTTCAGAGATTGCTGTTGCTGCAGCGTAGCGCTCTGTGAGTCGTGCATCGTTGGCGAGCGAGCAGCCGGAACTAAGGCAGGGCTCAGCCGAAACAGCAGAGGCGCCTAGAAGCAGTGGAGCAAGTAACCAGCCAATACTGAGCATGCCCGTACAGGGGACTTCAACGGGGTACCAGTCAGCTTCGACACCGCGAACTCTTGCATCTCGACAGTGGAACCGCACGCCCATAGGTTCTTGGCAGGATTTCGTGAATGCTGAGATCTGTTCTGTAATTTGGCGAGGCCGTGTGGCTGGGTTAGCCGTTGCCCCTGTCGGGCATGTGGTCACACATATTCCGCAGGCTGAACAGGTATCAACAGAATACGAGATTATCCCCCCGGAGGGATCAAGCGATTGGGTTGGGCAGGATTCAACACAGAGCCTGCACCCGCTATCAGCCGAGCAGAGTGCGGCGTTGATTGAAGGCGCGGCAATGTACTGAGGGACGCCTAGGGCGAGTAGTCGTCTCCTCGACATGACCTGGGGCCATTGCAATTTCGCGTGTTCCGGTCCCGCCCCTTGAAAAGCTCTGTGGCGAGCAATTGCACCCGCTCCGAGTGTTCTCAGAACGGATCGCGTTGGTAGGTCTCCGAGAGTGATCACAGGCACACCTAACGGGTTAACACCAGTCTTACGCACCGCTCCCTGTACAAAACCGAGGTCATACTCACCTACGTGCAGAATCAGCGCCTCGGGATTGGTCACTCCAGCCTCGTTGAGAGCTGACGGATTCTCACAAAGTCCCGCCATACCGACTACGTCGTACGCGGCCTCGAGGGGCTCCGGTACTGGTGTACCGTGGTCTGTGCAGACGACGAGGGTCACTGCACGGATTCTACGATCGGGGAAGATGTGGACAGGAAGTTGACCACTCCAAGATCATGGCGAACGAACGACAGGACAGCTGGACCGAGGTGTTTGAACAGCGCCAGACTGTCTGCGGCCGCGATACGGTCCACAAACGTTGGGAGCCATACCAGCAGATGCTCTTCAAGGAAGCCCTGCTCGTTGTCCAGCATGACGTGCACTCGGCGCTGGTCTTCATCTTCTCTTGCCTCGGCTTCGTAAGCGCACAGCGCTGACATGACCTCGAGCTCTATTGAGATGTGGTCGACGGTATCTGTAACAGTTCTCGTCGGCTCGAGTCGAAACGTGTTGTACTTCGCGGTCAGCTTCGCAAGAACTTCGCCTACCTCACCACGAATAGGATCGGCCGTGTAGAACGACTCAGTTGGAGGGCTTGCCGCGCCGGCAACGCCTGTTGTGAACATACGAACGTACTCGACCTCCACCTCGATCGCGTCGTGGATGGAGTTGAGCGCCTGTCGCCACGGAAGCCACTCGTTGTAGAAAGCGAGATAAGGGAGGCCCATTGCCTCAAGAGCGTCTGCCCCAGCGATCATGTCGCCCAGGCGTTCGGGAGTAGGCGGTAGGAAGGCTGCACTGAAGATCCGGTACATGCCCTGCCGAAACCGCGATAGCTCCTCGAATGTCTCAGGGAGCTTGTTCACTCGGCGCCTTTGTACACGCTGTAGAAGATTGCAGACGAGAAGGCGGTCAAGATTCCGAGCACGAAGATACCTGCTGCGAAAGCGACTCTTGGATCACTGCACTCCACCGATACGTTGCACGTCGGAGTTGCCAGAGCTGTGTAGCTGATGATCATGAGGCCAAGACCAACCACGATCATGATGGTGGTGACAAGTGTTCTCATGTTGTTTCAACCTCCTCAAGTGGAACAATCGGGAATACCTTCATAAAGACTCCGATCATGAGCGCCCCGAGAGCGAAGAGTGCGAACACGATCGCAAACTCGACCCAGTTTGGCGTGTAGGTGCCAGTCGCATAGGGCAGGAGTTGCCCGTGGGTCTGGCTCGGGACCACGATTAGATATCGCTTGCCAACCGAGCCGATAGTGACGAGCAAACTGGCCACAAACACAAGCCTGATGGACCATCGGCGCATGATTGCCTGCCAGAGCAGTAGTGCTGCCGCAAACACGAGTGAAGCAACCGAGATCCAGAATATCGGTGAATACACTCCTGTAAGGAGCGCCTCAGAGAGGCCCTGCTCAGCAGATCCTGGTTGATATGTGATCGTCAAGATCTCAACCGCTGTGAAGTACAGGTATGTCACAACCAGTCCAAGTAGCAACTTGCCGAGCCAGGAGAAGGCGTCGAGCGTGATGCGGCTCTTCGTTTTGGTTACAACCCGGACGATCGCAGCGAGCATGATCAGGTTGCCAATACCAGATACCCCTGCGAGGACCACGAATCCCGGCGCCTGGAGTGCTCCGAACCAACCCGGTCGGCCTGCCTGGAGACCGAATACGAAACCAACGGTGGAATGAGCGATGACGAGCATTGGAAGTATGGTCACTGCGAGCCAGAAGGTGACCCGTCTATCGATCCGCCGTTGCTCCTCGGTGTCTTCCCAGCCAGCTGCGAAGAACCGGTACATACCTCGGTATTTCGAGTCCCGCTCGGAGAGAATCGCTGCGTCGCGTCGGCTCGTTAAGTACAGATACACCAAGCTCGCGAACAGGTACCCGGCAATCACCATCGTGAACGTTCCGAAGAACGGTGACTGTGGCCTCCCGTATTTCAAGAGGTTCACGATGGCTCGCCACGGATGTTCAAGGTCAGCCAAGATCGCCAGAGCACCGAGGATGAGCGAAACGACAGTGAGGAGCTCACCGATGCGAGCGACCGGTTCGAGCTTCTCGATTCTGAAGATCCGAATCAGGGCAGCCACAGTGATGCCTGCGAAGCTGACACCAATGAAGTACACGTAGTAGGCCACGTATAGACCCCAGGTTGCACCGGCCATCGTTCCGAGGCCGCGCAGACCGGTAACAATCAGGCCGTTGTTGACCTGCAGCAGATAAGCGTAGACACCAACCGCCGTGATCGCTGTCATGACGCCGAAGAACAAGATCCACTTCGGTGATAGCCGTCCGATTTCCTGAGGTAGTTCTGCCGGGGGCCCATTGTCGTTGCCTGAGGGCGCCTGAGAGATGGCGGTCCCGGTAGTCATGATCCTACCTCCGTGAGTGGTCGTTCGATTTCGCGAGTCTCCGGTCCAGGCGGCGTACCGTTGAGATAGATGACGCTTGGCCCGGTCCCGAGTTCCTCGAGGAGCTTGAATCCAGGTTGCCCTGCTATGTACCGCGATATCGGGCTGTCTTCATCCTCGATATCACCAAAGTGCAAGGCCTTGACCGGGCAAACGTCGACACAAGCTGGCTCAAGCCCCTTATCTACGCGCTGTACGCAGAACGTGCACTTCTCCATCAC
>CAXMSI010000051.1:0-7031 GCA_964196085.1 uncultured Acidimicrobiia bacterium
GCCGCAAGCCACCAACTGGTAGGCACACTTCAGACCTTCAAACAGTGACTTTCCCACCCTGGAGGGTAGGAAAGTCACAACCGAATGATCTCTACTGCATCACCGCGCCTGGAAGGCCAAATGCCCCTAGGTCTTCCAGCTAACCCGGACTTCCCTACCAGCAGCCACGAGTGTGAGGCCAATCAACAGCAGGGCAAGGCCCAAAGGTACTGCACTCTCAACATCTTCGCTCGATCCCGTCTCAGGAAGAGTTTCACCAGTATCGCCGACATCAATGGGGATCGTGGTTGTTGGAGGAACCGTTGTTGGAGGAACCGTTGTTGGAGGAACCGTTGTTGGAGGAACCGTTGTTGGAGGAACCGTTGTCGGAGGAACCGTTGTCGGAGGAACCGTTGTCGGAGGAACCGTTGTTGAGGGGGCTGACGGAGGCGTCGGAGGAGCCGGAAGAGGACAGCTGCTCGTAATCACACTCTGCTCCAAAAATACGACGGGATTATCTCCAGAGGCGAAGTAGCCGCTTGCATAGATGGCCGATCCAACGGCATACGGAGAGTCGCTGTGATCTACCTGACCTTCGAAGACAATGAAGTAGTAGTCATTGACATCATCGGAGAAGATCAGATTTGCTGAGAAGGTGTACTCAATAAGACCTGTCACCCATGTCTGGGGGAAATAGGACCCCACAGAAGGTTCAACGGTCACCGTCGGTGGGCCGGCCCCATCTCCAAAGGCGTAATTAAGTTGGAAGAACTGGGTCCTCGAATAATTAATCATGGCGAAATTGCCGCTGCCTCCGCCACCTATCTGCCTTGCTACGGTCATGGAGCTGCGAAAGTAGACCGCCTCACTATCGACGCAACCGGAGGATTGGAAGTCCGCGTCTGGGGCTTGGTGATCTGCCATAGCTACAGCTGGCGCTACAACTGCTGCGACCAGTGTCAATAACATGACGCCCTTAGCGAAACGGGCCTTCATCAATGGCATAATCGGTAAACGGACCTTCATATTTCTCTTCCCAGTTCTGTACATCGGAGTACCTTAGCCACAAATCCTTGCCGCTGGCCCGTCTGAGGGTCCCTGCCAGACGGTTGGGTTCTCTGGGATGCTCTACGTCCAGCGAAAACCGGGATGAGGCCAGCCAACTATCGAGACGCTGAAGACGCAGACACAAGGACACATATCTACTTTCAGGTCTAACCCAAGCTCGAAGAAGCCCTCCACATAGCGGAGGGCTTCTTTTTTGTAGACCAAGTGATAATCAATTGGAACCAATTCGAAACATGGCTCGATCAAACTACTCGATACCAAAGAAGCACAAAAGCGGTCGTAGAAAGCCGATAGGGACCGCAATTAGGAGGAGCCAAAGCTACTTCTGCTCTCCCAAGCTGAGTTAGAACCACACCCGAAACAGCTCTAGCCGGACGCACTATGGCAACCGGGCGCATGAGTTCCGCCCTCGAAGGCTCTGTGGTTAAAGAGCCGAGATTTCAGCGGCCGTGATAAGGACGTCCGGGTCGGGGTCGGCCCCGCACCACTGATACGCGTAACTGAGACGAATGGTGCCACCCTTCCCAATGACGAATTCAGCTGACGCTCGCCATGGGCTATCAACCAAGGCCCGTCCTAGAGGTCGCTCAGCGTTCATCTGCTCCCCTTGATCACGAGTGCGAATAAAATACTCCGACGCGCCTTCACCGAAGATTATCTGTTCGAATGCGAAATGGCCGACACCGTACGCGCGGTAAACGTCTTGGTCTGGGTCCGAGAGAATCGGATAGGGGATGTTGTGCAAGTCTTTGTACTGGGCGGATCGCTCAGGTTCCCCCTGACCAACAATCACTGGGTTCAAACCAGCTTGGGCGTATGCATCGGCCTCGGCGATCAAGCTTTCGGCCCTGTCTGCTCCACAGCCACAGCCATTGTGTCGCCAAAACATGAGAAGAGCGGGACCGCCGAGCCAGAACTCAGAAAGATGAACCGATGTACCTGTCTCGTCAAGTAACTCGAAGTCGGGAGCGGCCGTCCCAGGGGGCAAGAGGCTGGTCTGTTCTGACGGTCCCGCTACCCACTCTTCCAACCACTCCTGCTTCGCAGCCTCATTCAACGCCTCAACTGATCGCATCTCTATCAGTACTCCTTGTGTCTTGGACTGACTCGTGTGGCCACCCCGGTGAAGACCAGTTCACACCGGGGGCGTTTGAAACAGCGTGTGACACATTTATGGCAAGGGCCTGCAGTCCCAACTCAGACTTCGCAACGACGGGACTTGAACTGTCGCTTGAACGCCAACCCTGAGTTGGGACATCGGAGAAAGTCCCGGCTCTGGGTCTGGCTTTGGTCTCTCTCAAAGTCGTGACCACACGATGGAGACCTCGACGGACAGGGGTAGATACTGCAATCAGTACAGAGCGCCACCACACAACTGCGAGAGCGCTTTGTCTTTCTGTAGACCAAGTGATAATAAATTAGAACTAATTTGAAAGATGGCTTGAGCTAGCAACTCGGTACCAAAGAAGCTACAGAACGGTCCAAAAGCCCAATCAGGACCGCAAATAGGCCGAGTCGAAGCCGCTTCTACCCTCCCAAGCTGAGTCAGAACCACACCTGAGCTGCAACCGACCAAGTGACGAGCACCGAGCGTAGGGTCTCGGCGTTGACCAACCCGCGCGCAGACGTATCGTTACGGGCGGTTGCTGGTGTCTCCGCCTGGGCCCGACTGGTAGACGAAGCGACTGAACTCTTCGATGTAAGGGTGAGTTGGGGCAGGCATGCGCTGCGTGAAACAGATGCCAGCAACATCCGCTTCTGGGGCTATCCAAGCCGAAGTTCCAGCCGCTCCCTCCCAACCATATTCACCCCTGCTTCTTGTTGGGTAGCCGGGTTCTGGCTGTTCAAGTAGCCGGAAACCGAGTCCGAAGACGGTGCCGGGTAAAGACCTGTCCGGGAAGTTGAGGTGGACCCCCGCTGGTAGCTGATTAGTGCGCATCTGATGGAGGGTCGTTTCGCCGATGATTCTTCGACCATGCCATTCGCCGCCGTTGATGAGCATCTGTATGAAGTTGGTGTAGTCGCTGAGAGTCGAGACTAGGCCAGCTCCGCCCCACAGAAGGTCGCGGGGTTGGGAGAACCTGCCGGAAACCGGATTATCCGATTCCACGAGACCCGGTGTCATGTGGTCGAGAGGGTCCGTGCCCGAGTACATGGTGACAAATCGGGCGTGCTTCTCTGGCGGCACATGAAACCCTGTGTCGACCATTTCGAGTGGCGAGAAAATCTCGGTTTCGAGAAACGTATCGAAACTGTCACCCGAAAGGACCTCCACGAGATGGGCGACCACATCGGTGGCGAAACTGTAACGCCATTGGGTACCGGGCTGGGACACGAGGGGTAGTTGCGCGAGACGTCGGCACAGGTCTGCCAGTAGTTCGTCACTGGTGCCCACTCCAGCGTCTGCGTAGCCACGGTCGATCACCGACTCAGGCTCCAGAAACCCGTAGGAAAGACCCGCTGTATGGGATAGAAGGTGACGAGGTGTGATCGAAAGTGCCGCAGGCACCGTTTCGCCCAACGAGGTCGCACCGTCTCTGAGAACACGCATGTCCGCGAAGTCAGGTAGGTATTTCTCGATGGGGTCGTCAAGCTCGAAAAGTCCACGCTCGTGTAACAGCATCGCCGCCACCGACGTGATCAGCTTCGTATTCGAGTACATGCGATGAATAGCATCCACCCGCAGCGGCTCACCACTCTCAACATCCATGAAGCCGAAGAGACCGACATCGACGACGTCGTCACCGTGCAGCACAACCGTCGCTACACAAGAAAGCAACTCCTCGTCGACCCACCACTGCATCCTTCGATGCAACTCCCCGAAATCATGATCGACCTGCTTTGTAACTAGCGATACCATTCCGGCCCTTTCCACGACTCATAGGTCAAATCCCTCGTGACAACAACGAATGAAAGCACGTCGGTCAGTTATCCGCACAATAGGAGATCAAAATGCGGGCGCAAAGGATTCCTTCGTCAGCCACCTATCCCTCCGACTCGGCAAGAGTGGGGTCGGCAGCCGAGACTGCCTGCCCCGAACCGACCAGTGATCATGGAACTAGACCAAGTCCAAAGCCGGCTATTGGAGCACGGTCAGCTCGATTACCTTGACATCTTGACCGCAACCGATCGAGACCCAGGTTTGAAGAAACCCTCCACAGAAGCGGAGGGTTTCTTTCTTGTAGACCAAACGACAATCAATTGGAACCAATTCGAAACATCGCTCGATCAAACTACCCGATACCAAAGACGCACAAAAGCGGTCGTACAAAGCCAACAAGCGCCGCAATTATGAGGAGTGGAAGCTACTTCTACTCTCACACGCTCAGTTAGAGCCAGCCCGGACACCTCGCAGCAGAGGACCCAGCGCGAACGATCCTGGAACTGCGACGAGCGAGCGTCGTCATCTGCCCCTCCCCCGCTTCTTGACGGCGATGCTCAAAAAGGTGATCTGGTTGAGACTGGCAGCCCAAGGTGCAGCCGTGAGCGCAGCAGGCTCTTCCAACCAGTTGGCTCTAGGGGCTCGGAAGAGCAGGTCTGTGCCCTCGGCAGTCCAAGCGTGAGCGAGGGTATGGTTGACGCTGATGACTGACAGCACAACCTGTAGTAATTGCGGAACCGAGAATCCGCCAGGGGCTCACTTCTGCTCGAAGTGTGGCTCGGATTTGGCTGACCTTTGTGTGAATTGTCAGAACCCGCTTCCCTTAGGGGCCGAATTTTGCCCCAACTGCGGCCACAGGGTTGGGTCTGCTGTGGGACCAGCTGCCTCCTCGGCGGAGGATCGTGTTCGTCGGTATATCCCCGCTGAACTCCTTAAGAAACTGGAAGCGGCTTCGAAGGCCGGGGGCGAACTACAGGGTGAGCGCAGACAGGTCACCATGCTGTTCTGCGATATCCAGGGTTCGTCGACAGCTGCCGAACACTTGGACCCGGAAGACTGGGCCGACATCATGAATGGCGCCTTCGAGCATCTCATCACGCCGGTATACCGCTATGAAGGAACGCTTGCGCGCCTGATGGGAGATGCCATCCTTGCCTTCTTCGGTGCTCCGATTAGCCACGAAGATGACCCAGAGAGAGCGGTCCGAGCGGCCCTAGAGATCATCGAAGGCATCGGGCCTTACAGAGAGACGGTTAGAGCGAAATTTGGTATTGAGTTCGACGTACGTGTAGGAATAAACACAGGGCTGGTGGTCGTTGGTGCCGTCGGTTCAGACCTACGCCTCGAGTACACAGCAATGGGCGACGCTGTGAACGTGGCTGCCCGAATGGAACAAACCGCTGAACCCGGGACTGTTCGAATTTCGGAGGACACAAAGCAATCGATCGAACAACTTTTCAGTTTCGAAGATCTAGGCCTGGTCGACGTGAAAGGCCGCTCGGAAGCGATCCCATCATGGCGCGTGATCGAGTCCGTCTCGCGGCCCGAGACGACGAGGGGTATCGAAGGACTCAGGGCTCCAATGATCGGTCGGGATGCCGAGCTAGCAGCGCTCAACAAGGCGATGGCGGATGTCCAAGCGGGCGGTGGTGTGGTTGTTTCGGTAATGGGCGAGGCTGGCCTCGGAAAATCGCGGCTGATGGCTGAGTTCAAGGAATCCGCCGATTCCATTCCTTGGCATGAGGGGCGTTCGCTCTCCTACGAAACTGCCGCACCTTACGCCCCTGTGCGAGGTGTATTGCGTTCGATGATTGGGTTGGCGGTTGACACGCCACCAGCTGTGATCTGGGGAGAGGTGGAGGCTGCGGTCGGCAGAGTTGTGCCGACTCGTGTCTTGGAGTTGGCCCCGTTCATCACGGCAGTGCTTGGAGGAGAAGTGCCTGAGGAACACGTTCCTCGGTTCAAGTACCTCGCTCCGCAAGCGATGCAAGAAGCCCTCTTTGATGCCATTGTCGAACTCGTCAGCGCTATCTGTGCCGTTGAGCCAACCGTGCTGATGTTCGAGGATCTCCACTGGGCGGATTCCGCTTCGCTCAAAATTGTGGGCCGACTCCTTTCGGTCGCTGAGGCGTCCCAGTTGATGCTTATTCTGGTGTATCGACCGCGTCGAGACGACGGATCTTGGCAAATTAGGGAGAGAGCTGAGAGGGACCACCCCCACCTCCACCGGATAGTCGACCTCTCGCCGCTACCCGAGCCTGACGCCCGGCTTCTTATCACTGAACTGCTGGCGGTCGATGGATTGCCAGAGGATGTTCGCACGGTGGTGCTAGACCGCTCCGAAGGGAACCCATACTTTATTGAGGAAGTTGTGAGGTCCATGATTGACTCTGGCGCCGTCGGGAAGGTCGACAACAAATGGATCGCCATCGGTGACGTCCGGTCTGTAGCGATTCCCAACTCACTTGCTGCGCTTATTACTACACGTCTTGATGCGCTTGATCCAGCTCATCGAAATGTTGCCCAGATGGGCAGCGTGTTTGGGCGGGAGTTCCGATATCAGGAGGTCGCATCTTTAGCCGCTGGGGTCGGAGGTCTAGACGAGGCTTTGATCGAACTCCAGAAGCGAGACCTAGTCAGGGAGACGGCTCGTGTTCCTCGAAGGACCTATCGCTTTAAGCATGCCCTCGTGCAACAGACGGCCTACGAAGGGATCCTCAAGAAGCAACGCTTGAGACTGCATGCTTCTGCAGGCGACTATTTGGTCCGATCCCAGCCGGATCGAGTGGAAGATATCGCTAATCACTTCACAGCAGCGAACCGTCCAGATCTGGCCCTCCCGTATTTGGTGGATGTAGGCGAACAATCACTCAGAGCATTCTTACTGGCCGAAGCTCAGTCGAGATTCGGCCAAGCGCTTTCGAGTATCGATGAGGAACCCGCCGACAACGACGAGTTGTTGCGGCGCACACTCGAAGGGCTAGGGAAAGCGTACGAAGCAGCATTTGAAGTAGAAGATGCAGCCGACATATATCAACGACTCATTGACGATGGTGAACGGCTTGAGAATCTGGAGATGACGATCTCTGGTACGAACAAGTTG
>CAXMSI010000051.1:7060-9882 GCA_964196085.1 uncultured Acidimicrobiia bacterium
CCTTATTGAAGGGGTTCTTCTTGGGTGAGAGGGAAGCAGCCCTCCAGGATTTGGCCGAGGCAGAGCGGCGGGCTGTCGATGCTGACGACGACGCCGGGCTTGTTGAAGCTTGCATTACCCAATGCAAGCTCCGGACCGGTTTCGCAGAGTTCGAAGAGGCCGAGTACTACATGAAGAAAGTAGCGGACCTAGGAGAGGAGATGGGTGTCACCGAGACCACGCTGTTCGGGATGTCTCACTTTGCGAGCACGCTGGTTTACACGACTCGTTTCGACGAAGCCCTGGAGGAAGCTGAGAAAACATTGGCGAAGGCGGAAGAGCATGGTCACCTCAAGTATCAGGCAGAGATTCTGACATTCGCGATTCCCGCATGTCACCTGCGAAACGGGGATATCGAGTCTGCGATGGCGGCTCTCGAAAAAGGCATGGAAATAGCGCTCCAGATCGGGGACCGGGTGTCTGAGGCTCTAGCCGCCGTCGCTCAAGGCGATATGGCGGTGCAACGAGGGTCGTTTGATGAAGCCCTCACATTGTACAATCGTGCCGTTGCCGCCGGACAGGCAACTGGCTTCCCGCACATGAAGGCCGTAGGTCTCTGCACTATTGGCACCTGTTATCGGCGGATTGGGGGCCCATTACTACAAAGGGCGCTTGACCTCCATGCCGAAACGCGCGAGGTCATGAATTTGCCAAACGGCTCGACGCTCGGCGCTTGGATGTGGACTGAAATGGGATATGGCAGCATTCAGGCCGGTCAACTCGATGAAGCGGAGGAACTCTTTCACAAGGCGCTTGACGAGCCGACCGCCCCGATGTGGCTCATACGACCTTCAGCGTTGGCAGGACTCGCCGAGGTAGCCATAAGCCGGGGCGACCTCCAGTCTGCTAAAGCCTCCTTCGAGGAAATGAAGGAGTATGTGAGTGAGCGGAAGATGGCCGATCGATACCTTGAAGTCGAGATGCTAGGAGCCCGTCTCTCGGCTGCTCAAGGCGACGATGAGGCAGCGCTGAGTTCACTGTTACTCTCCGAATCGATGGCAAGAGAGGCTGGGCTCAAACGTATCCTCTTCGATATTCATGTACTGCGACAAGATGTCCACCGCGAAGAGGGCAACGGAGACGCTGCCGAAGCGGCAGCTGCCGACGCCAGAGAAGTGGGAGGGGTGATCCTATCCGGTATCCGAGATCAAGAGCTGAAAAGCGCGTTCGAAGCACAAATCGAGATGTCCCTGGGGGTTGAGACCCAAAGGCCGTAAATGGGCATGTTGGATCCATTGAAACGCCTAGTTCTCCCGAGCCATCGGACAATCTGATGATCCGGAAGAACACTTGTAGACCAAGTGATAATCAATTGGAACCAATTCGGAACATGGCTCGAACTAACAACTCAATACCAAGGAAGTCACAGAACGGGAGCAAGAAGCCATTGAGGACCCCAACAGGTGGAATCAACGCCGCTTGAGCACAGCCTTCCACTCCGTTTCCGTCACGGAGCAATTCCCAGAGCTTTTCGAAGCTGGTCCATCGAAGGCGTTCCCTCTCGGCCCTCAGCCGTTTGATATATCCGACACGCCAACCCCACTGGCTCATCAGACTTGGCGAATGGATCAACACCATCGACCAAGATTGTTGGCGAACCCCGGAACCCGAGGTGCTCGGCATCCTCCTGGGACTCCACCAGACGGTATTCGATGACCGTACTTGCGTCGACAAGCTCGCGCAGTCGGTCGTCGGCAATTCTCCAGTTAGGGCAACCGTTGAAGTATTGGAGTGTCACATTCATGAATCTCTCCGCTTTTTGGGACTCGCTGCTAACGTACACCTTCAAGTTGACTTGAATGTCAAGAGGTTTCTGAAAATGAGAATCGGGGAATTAGCCAACCGGACCGGGATACAGACATCGGCGATTCGGTACTACGAGGAGATTGGAGTCTTGGCTCCTGCTGATCGTCGGCCCTCGGGGTACCGGGACTACGACTCCTCAGCCGTCTACAGAGTCAAATTCGTCGGGGCTGCTCAGCAAGCCGGCCTCACACTCACTGAGATCACAGGCATCTTCAACATACGGGATGAAGGGACCCAACCCTGCCGACATGTTGCTGGTCTCATTGACCGGAAGCTAGGAGAAGTCGAGGAGCGAATAGCGGCCCTTCACCAAACCAAACAAGAGCTAGAGCGCCTCACCAAACGTGCTCAACAGCTCGATCCCAAGCAGTGTCCCGCCGACGCTATCTGCCAAATCAGCGCCACTGACTGACTAACTCAGCTGCTGTTCCATGGAGCATTCTGTGTGCCAAGCAGGGTGCTCATTCTCGCCTCAACCTCTCTGCCTCAACCTCCCCGCCCTCAGCATCGTTGAGCGTTGAGCCTAAGCCACAGGAGTATTCCACTTCACCCTCGGTAGGTGGACTCTCAGGCTGTGTCTCTGGCAACAACAAGGTCGATAGCGTGATAGGACGAGAGGATGGCACCCTCCTGCCATCCCTGCAGGATGCTGAGGTGTTCTCCGGCGAAGAAGACGTTCCCGTCGGCGGTAAGCAGGACACCAGGGTCCCCCTGGCCCCATGCTCCCAATTGGTAAGGCACTTTGCTCCAGGCAATGCTGATACCACGCTCGGTTTCTTGACCGAATTCGGGATGGAGTGCGTTGGCCTGTGCCGTACTCGTCTCGATCCTCATCGCAGGGGTTTGATCAGCGAAGTCGCTGCCTTTAAAACCGCCGAAAATGTAGGCACCGACCACCACGCCATCCGTCTGACCGAAGCCGCTATTCGGGTACCAAATCTGGGTGATGTTCTGAGTCGTCCATGAGATACCACCGT
>CAXMSI010000052.1:0-9301 GCA_964196085.1 uncultured Acidimicrobiia bacterium
CGGCCGATTTGTCTGAAAGCGCTGCTATCGCTGGACAGGCATGGGACAAAGCGAAAGAGGTGATTGAGGCAGGCCAACATCATCTGGTTGTTCTTGATGAAGTGACGTATCCAATGAACTGGGAGTGGATTGAAACCGCTGAGGTTCTGGCGACGATTCAAACTCGTCCTGCGAAGGTCAACGTGGTGCTCACCGGGCGTGACGCTCCCGAGGCGCTCATAGCGATTGCTGATACCGCCACCGAGATGGTTCAGCTCAAGCATGCTTTTGAACAAGGCATACGAGCAAAAAAGGGGATTGACTACTAGCGCTGGCTGAATCATCGGCTTGTGGCCGACCGAGCGGCTACCAGCGACGACACACAGGAGGCTTGGGTTGTCCGTGAACTTCGATGACTTCTATTTCGGAGTAGCTCACTCGAATTGTCTGGTTGCGACGGCTCGTCGTAGCCTAACTATCTAACTGGTTGGCGATTCATCAATCTAGTTCTTCCGGATCTGACTGCTTTTCGTCGGGACGGACCCGAATGGACAACACCGGGCATTCGGCGAAGCGGATGACTTTTTCGGTCACCGAACCGGAAACAAACTTGCGCCATCCCGTAAGCCCATGGGTGGCAATGACGATCAGATCCGCCTCCTCCTCGGTCGCCCTACGTACGATTTCGACGGCCGGATCTCCATTGAGCACCATCATTTGAGTAGCTATACCGTCGGCCACCCTTTCGGCCCGCACCTGGCGAAGCCGTTTGGTTGCAGAAGCGAGTATTTCCTTCTCGTAGGAAGGGATATTGAAACTCGTCGGTGCATCCAGTACGGGGATGATCGGGATCGGTGCCAAGACATGCACCAGAATTAGTTCGGAGTCGGATTCTTGTGCGATACCGTTGGCAGTTTCCAGCGCGGCAAAGGAGGGTTCGCTGAAATCGGTGGGGCAAATGATCTTTTTGAACGGAAGCATCGATTGATCTCCTCATCATCGTTTGCGTTTCACTGGGCACTCAAACCCATTATCCCCGGGTTCACACCCATTCTAGTCAGACATCGCCGGCCCTCTCAGCCGGTTCCAAGAGGTCCACTGGCCAACGATGATGCGCCAACTTGTTCGGGACGCGAGAGCTACTCCGAGCCGAGCTGTTCCCCGGCCGGGATGTCGATAGCGAGGTGGTTCTCTACAGGTGCCAGTGGGCAGGACCACTGATATGAATGGACGCAGCTTGGGTGGTAAGCGAAGTTGAAGTCGAGCACTAGGCCACGATCATCGCTCCCGAAGTCCGCACCCTTTACTGTGTCGAGGAGGTATCGGCCGCCGCCATAAGTTCTGATCCCGTTTGTTGTGTCTCTGAAGGGAAGGAACAAGCCGCCACCGTAACTGTTGAGCCAGTACACAGTGAGAGTAAACGGCCCCGTGGGAAGAACTTCAGAGACGGTTCCCACCGGGGTAAAGGGCGTCTTGCCGGCGCCGCTGTGAGCGATGTCGACGGCAGGCCCATCAGCGGATGCTGACTCCATGAGCGGAGCGGAGACTCGGAATGCAGGGTCGTAGGGCAAGAAGGGCGCCTCGTAGCCACTGGGCCGGTCCGCGGGCTCAAGGGGAGACTGAGGATGCCTAGCGAACAGGATATCACGCGAGCGCCGCCAGGTTGCCCACGCCTCTGATGGCTCCGGATTTTGGCGCACTTGAGCGTAGAGATCAGCAACCCGGGTTCTGTAGTCCGAAAGAGTTGTGAAGTGGTCCATGGCCGGAGGCTAGCGGCGGTCTTGTTGCGAGGTGGAGGGGATCGACTTCCGAATGACTGCATGGGTGCCGGGAGCCCTATTGCTATTGAGCGGCTGAGACCCATTGTGGCCGGAGCACTCGGTCAAGCTCGTGTGGTGTCATTGAAACAAGGAGGCCTTTGGCACCTCCGTTGATATAGAGGCGGTCAAGCTCGAAGATGCTCTCCTCGGCAAAGCAGGAGAGTCGCTGCCTCGTTCCGAAGGGGCTGGTGCCCCCAAACTGGTACCCCGTTGCCCTTGTGGCTTGCCCTGCTGAGGCTGGCTCGAGTGATCGAACTCCTACGGTGCGGGCTAGCTGTTTGGTGGACACTTCCCGGTCGCCGTGCATAAGTATGAGGTACAACTTGCCCACGTCGTCGGCGAGGACGAGCGTCTTAATTACAGTGTGGAGGGGGACGCCCAATTCAGAAGCCGACTTGGCAGCACCCCCGGCGTCCTCGTACTTGTAGGGGTGAGTAGAGAACTGGACCGCTGCTTCTCGTAGATGACGAATCGCTGGAGTTGCAGGGATGCGATGGCGCGGCATGACGCCATTGTAGGAAGGGGGACGCGAAAAACCCCCAGGAAGTTCCAGCCTAAGCCTTCACCCTCTAGGGGCTTCCACTGGGTCCGGGGCAAGCCCCTTCTCCGGTCGATGTCTCTTTCGAAACATCTGTTGCTCCTCCCCGGCAAGCCGGTTCGTCGCTCCTTCCACCCTTTCGGGCTTCTGGTTCCCTCCACTCTGTTGGAGTCTCCTCCGGCTGAGCTTCAGTGTCCCTTAGGGTCTCCCCTTCGGTGTCTAAGTAATTTACGTGTTCGGAGGGTCTGCGTCAAGGTGGCTAGCTATCTAGTTTTCGCGGGCTAGATCTGAGTTTCGCGCTTTGGGAACCACCTCTGCGGGCTCGCGAAGCTCGCGAAAACTAGATAGGAAATCCGTTTGCGTTTGCATCCGGGTTAGATAAAATTGCCGTGCAACCTGAAGCGCAAGCTGATGGGGGCACTCGGAGCACCGGGAACGGGGCTCCACAACGTGAAGGGAACGGATTAGCACCGGCTTCGGCCAACGCAGAACCGGGAACGACACGACTGGCAGAAGCTTGCTTCGACCAGGGCTCGAACCGCTCGCGGGGAGGGTGAGACTGAATGGGTAAGTCGGAAGGCTGACCCGGGTAGGTCTAAGAGTGGAACCGCTGCAAAGCGGGGAAGCGAGCTGAGAACCGGGGACCGAAAGGAATCTGGAGACCAGTCCGGACTTGAGCTGGAGCGTGGACCGCAAGGAAAACCGAAGGTCCGAGGAAGGGAAAGGGTTCCGTCGGGAATCCCTCTTAAGAGAACTGCTGTACGAAACGGCAGGGGTGCGAGGCCAAGCATCCCAAGAGCTAGTAGAACGGCTTAGCGGCCGGGAGAGCTAGCGGGTCCTTAGGGACCGCAAGAGCCCCGAGGGGGTAGCGACTTAGGTCGAGACTCACTTGGGGCCTCTCTGTGCCCTAGCGCCAGGGGAAGCTTGGACTCAGCCTATTGCTGAAGGCTCGATTCTGTCACAGGGTAGGAGTACAGTTGCAACCGCAATGGAAACCCCTGTCGAGATACCCACGAAACTTGAGCGGTTGTCACCGAGCCGCGCCAGTGACTACAAGCGGTGCCCCAAGCTCTATCACTTCAAGTCTGTTTTGAAACTTCCTGAACCGACGAGTGTCTATCAGGCGCGGGGGACGGCAGCTCACCTAGCTCTTGAGTGGATGTACGAACTAACCCCAGAGGAGCGCACGGCGGAAGTCCTCTACGACTTTTTTCGCAAGGCCTGGACCGAGATGCGCACCGAGGAGCAATACTCGAATCTGTTTCCAACGGTCGATGACGAGCGGGCCTGGGGCGTTGCAGCCATGGGGCTGTTGCGTGACTACTTCCAACTCGAAGATCCCACGAAGGTCGTGCCTCTCGACAACGAACTCGACATGCTCGAGGACATCAATGGGATGACATTACGCGGAATCCTTGACCGAATGGATGAGGACGACAACGGGGACCTTGTAATCCTTGACTACAAGACGGGCAAAGCACCGCCTCAACGATTCTCCGAGTCTGCATTCTTTGCGATGAAAATCTACGCCGCTTTGATCAAACAGATCACCGGTCGGACACCGAAACGCCTAGAGCTGCTCTATCTGAACGGCCCGACTCGTCTTACTCGCGACGTTAGTGAGGCGACCATCGAAAGCATCTTGGTCGAGGTCAGGACCTTGTGGGACGCCATCAATACCAGCTTCCAAACTGATGTCTGGGAGCCCAAGCCGCAACGGCTATGCGACTGGTGTTTTTTTAAGGATCTGTGCCCGGCCTTCGCTGAGGGAGATCCCCGCGACGAACGTGGGCAGATGCCCAGAAACTAAGGCCTACGGATAGACCCCGCGGGCGAGCTTCGCTCCAACCACTTTCCTGATTCCCTTGATAAGCGCAGCAGTCCTCAGATCTACGTTCTCGTTCTTGGAGATAGTGAGCACCTCCTCGAAGGCAATGCCCATGATCTCCCGGAGCCGGGCGACGATCTGGTTCTCGCTCCAGAAGTAGTTCTGTAGGTCTTGAACCCACTCGAAGTACGAGACAGTCACGCCACCGGCGTTGGCCAAGATGTCTGGCACTACGGTCACTCCCATTTCCCGCAGGATCGCGTCTGCCTCAACGGTGGTTGGGTTGTTGGCACCTTCAATGATGAGCTTCGCCTTCACGCCAGCAGCATTGTCCTTGGTCAGTACCCCTTGGATAGCTGCGGGGATCAGGACTTCGCAGTCGAGAGCGAAGAGCTCATCGTTGGTGATGTGGTCGGCGTAGGGATAACCGGCGAGGGATCGGTTGGCTGTTGTGTAGGCCATCATTGCCTGCACATCGAGGCCATTCCCGTCGAAGTAACCGCCACTGATATCCGACACGGCGATCACCTTGCAGTCGAGCTCCTCACAAGCCAGGGCTGCGTACTGTCCTACGTTTCCGAACCCGTGCACGACAACTCGTGATCCCCTGACCGGAATCCCCACGTGATTAGCAGCAGCTGGCAGGAGGCTGACAAGTCCGCGACCTGTTGCTTCGCGGCGCGCAACGGAGCCTCCAAGCTCAGGTGGCTTTCCCGTGACGACTGACGATACTGAGTGGCCCTGCTGCTGGCTATACGTATCCATCATCCATGCCATCGTTTGAGCATCGGTGCCCATGTCCGGGGCTGGGATGTCCTTCAAGGGGCCAATAAAGTCGATGATCTCAGAGGTGTAGCGGCGGGTAATCCGCTGCTTCTCTGCCCTGGTGAGCACGGTTGGGTCTACTCGGACGCCACCCTTTGCACCGCCAAATGGGAGGCCGACAATGGCACACTTCCAAGTCATGAACATGGCAAGGGCAGCTACCTCGCCTAGGTTGACATCAGGAGCGAACCTGACCCCTCCTTTTGTGGGTCCCATAGTTAGTAGGTGCTGGACTCGGTATCCGTAAACCGTGTTGACTTCCTTGTATTCGTCGCGGCGGAAAGGAAAGGTCACCATGACAGATCGTTGAGGATGGCGAAGTCGTTCCCGAATGTTGTCGTCAACATTGATCAGCTCTGCAACGGTGTCAAACTGCTGCACAGCCTCGTGGAACATGTTGGAATCCCAACCTGGCGTGTAAGGGGCCCGCTCGGACACTTTTCACCTTTCATACGAATGAGAGAACGGTAACTCAGCTGGGAGAGATTGGCCGTCCAAACCCCAACGAATTTGTACGCGGACACCTGAATTGTTTGTCGAGGTTCTCACCCCACGGCAATCGGACCCCTGCTACGGGCCAGGGTCATGCTGACCATCAAAGGGCGGGCGCTTGCTCTATTCACCATTCCTGATGATTTCCTGATTGTGGTGTGTGGGTTAAGCTCTGGCCATGGCTTATCCAAAGCGACTGCTTTCTGACGGAGAACACGTTCAGAAGGAGTTCCGTCCTCACCTTCTGGCAATCATGAAACCGATCTTCTTGGTGCTCGGTGCCTTCGCTGTCGCGATAGCAGGCTCGGCCCTGCTGGCGGGC
The DNA here is from genome assembly GCA_964196085.1 of uncultured Acidimicrobiia bacterium. Classification (GTDB taxonomy): domain Bacteria; phylum Actinomycetota; class Acidimicrobiia; order Spongiisociales; family JAENVV01; genus CAXMPE01. Next base: position 5,805 of record CAXMSI010000052.1, read on the forward strand.
GGATGGGTCACTGCTGGGCTTGTGGTCGCAGCACTAATGGTATTGCTGGCGGTCCCGGGCTTCACCAAGTGGTGGTTCACAGGATACGTTGTCACCAATGAGCGGCTCATTGCCCGGTCAGGTGTCTTCAGGAGAGAGGGCAAGGAGATTCCACTAGAGGTGGTGAACGATATCTCTTTCAAACAGTCCTTCATCGAACGGATCTTTCATTCTGGAGACCTAGTTATCGAGTCTGCTGGAGAACACGGTCAGAGCTTGTTCACCAATGTGCCCGATCCAGAGGGCCTGCAATCGGAGGTATACCGCTTCCGAGAAGCAAGGAGTCGTGACTTGGTCTCGGGAAATTCTCCGGCAGAAGAGCTCGAGAAGCTAGCTTTTCTTCACCGACGTGGTGTGCTGTCGCGCGAGGAGTACGAGCGTAAGAAGGAAGAGCTCTACAACTGGTAGAAGCGCTCGCCAGAAGCCAGCCCCCATGCTGTTGGGTACCTGCTGCTACCGTTCTTCCATGACCGAAACTGTGACCGAGAACACCCTATGCGACCCCGCTGAGCTTCGTGAGGCTTCGTCAAGGGGCGACAGGTTCATGCGGACGATTCTGCGATTGCCGCTTGACGGCCCGCCAGCAACCAAAGCTGAAGCCGAAAAAGCATTCCAGACATCCATCATGGTCGCGGCAGTGCGTTGCACGCTCATGTACGTTGTGTTCCCGTTTGTACTTCCGCTCATTGGCGTAGCTAGCGGCGTCGGGCCCTACATCGGAATCCCGATCTCTATTGCAGCGATCCTTGCAATCACGATGAGTATTCGCCGGTTCTGGAGAGCTGACCACTCCAAGCGTTGGCATTACACAGTGATAGGCGGCGTCACGATTGTCTTTATGTTCTGGCTGATGTTGAAAGACGGCCGTGAATTGCTCGGACTCACGTAACCAAACAGCTCGTGTGTGAGGCGTTGCCAAAGCCGGAGCTCTTGTTTGATATCACAAGGGAGACCAGTGGCACCGCTCCGTCTTTATCATGCGAGAACGTTGAGCTGATCAGTGAGGAGCGGTTGTCGGTCGAGGGCGAAGAAGCCGATGGGCACAGCAGTGTCGAAGTCGGCCGACTCCCCGGTAAAGAGTTGGGCGCATTGCGCACCGATCATTGGCGCTTCTTTGAAGCCATGGCCTGAGAAGCCGTTAACTAGAAAGAAGCCATCGAGGTCACTCATGCCAACAATCGGGTGAACATCTACTCGATTGACTGTGTAAAGGCCACACATCCCTCCCAGCAACCCCTTGAACGGCAGCTCAGGTAACCGGTGGTGTAAGCCCTGCACTTTGGAGTGCACAAACGACTGCTCGGCCAGCCGGTTGAGGGCGTCTGGGTCGACAGCTTCCATTTCGTCCTCTTCGAGAGTTGAGCCGAAGATCACCTGTTGGCCTCCTGCTTCGGGACGGAAGTAAACCCCGCCAAGCGGGTCAGCGACGGCAGGGAAGCTTCCGACCATGTCGGGGGGTATAGGCCGATGTCCTACAGCGATTCGAGTCGGCACGAGCTTCCAGGGCTGCTCGACCCCGGCGAGTGCGTTCACTTTGTTACACCACGGGCCGGCAGCATTGACGACAATTCCCGCATCGATTCGATCGCCGCCCGAGAGGGTGACCCCAGTAACCCTTCCACCGGATTGGCCGATGCCAACCACTTCAGAGTTCATCAACAGGTCAACACCCTCCCTCTTGGCCGCTACGGCCAGATCTTCAAGTGCTGACGTCGCTTCGAAGTAGCCAGCGTCTTCCTCGAGGAGAAAGTGTCCCGCAGTGTTGCACTCGTGGTGTTCAGCCTCAAGTGAGAAGGGGTGGTTGCAAGGATTGATGTGTGGGTACCGATCAGTGAGATCCGCGGGACCGAGCGCTGCAACTTTGATGCCGTATGAACGCAAGCGGGAAGCGTCAGCGGCTACTGCGGCTTGGTCATCACCAAGTGACCATAGAACCCCGATTGGATGGTTCGATGCTCTCGGGTTGGACAGGCCGGTATATTCAGACCAGTTTTGGAACACTCGGTTCGAGTCTCTTACAAGCTCAACCATCTCATTTCTGGTGTAGCGCTGTCGGGTGATTGCTGAGCTGGCGCCTGTCGAGCCTTCGCCTAACCCGCCAGCCTTCTCAAGGACTACAACTTGTAGGGAGCTTCGTCTCGCTGTTTGGAAAGCGATTGACATACCAATGATCCCGCCACCAATGATCGCGATGTCAGCTGTAGAAGATGCCATTGGCGTGAGGCTATCAGAGCTGAGAGGCCACGACGCTGCACACCGCCAGAGGAGCTACGATCTGGGCGATGAGGGACCTCCACGCTTTTTCCGGTTACTTCGCCATTGCCGCCACCCTGATGGTTGGTATCTGGGGCGTTGGCGCCGCTATCTTGAAGCGACCGGTGGGCCGGCTCTATCGGAGGGTGTTGCTCGGGTCGGTCCTACTGTTCGTTGCTCAGATCGTGGTCGGTGTCTCCATGTTCTCTCAGGGCACTGATCCCGGCTCCAAACACACCTTCTACGGGTTTCTCTGGCTCTTCACCGCCACGTTTATCTATCTGTTTCGAGAACAGCTCGAAAAGAATCCTCCGCTTAGGTGGGGCCTCACCTTCCTTTACCTGGCATGGCTTGGGTACAGAGGTGTGCAAACGTTTGGTCTCGGCCTTTAGTGAGTACACTGGCGGAACTTCGGTTATCGGCTTCCTAGGAGGATCGCTTGTTGCTTGCAGGAAAACGAGTCTTGATCACAGGAGTCCTTACTGAGGGCTCCATCGCCTATCACTCAGCGAAGGTGTGCCTTGAGCAGGGCGCAGATGTAGTCCTCACTGGATTCGGTCGTGGCATGCGGCTCACTGAACGCACTGCGAAACGTCTCTCTGATGATCTCGAAGTGCTCGAGCTCGACATCACCGACGAAGAGCAAATGGCGTCTGTTGTGGCCTACATTGATGAGAAGTGGGGAAGTATTGACGGCGTGCTTCACTCTATTGGGTTCGCACCGGCCGATGCGCTTGGCGGAAACTTTTTGCACACCCCTCCTGAGAGCGCCCAAACGGCTTTCATGGTGTCAGCTTTCTCATTGAAGACGCTTGCTGTTAGCTTCATGCCGCTCATGGAGAAGGCCGGAGGTGGGTCTGTCGTCACTCTCGACTTTGACAACACAATGGCCTGGCCAACATACGACTGGATGGGAGTAGCCAAATCTGCGCTGGTTTCCATCGTGCGTTACCTCGCCCGTGACCTCGGCCCCAAAAAGATCAGAGTCAACGCCGTTTCTGCAGGGCCCTTGGCGACAGTCGCCGCCAAGAGCGTGCCAGGATTCATGGCATTAAAGGGTGCATGGGACGAGCGTTCACCCCTTGAGTGGGACACTTCGGACCCTGAACCTGTCGCCAATATGGTCGCTTTCTTGTTCTCCGACCTGTCAACTATGACAACCGGCGACCAACTCCACGTTGACGGCGGCCTTCACGCTGTGGCAG
>CAXMSI010000052.1:9311-9830 GCA_964196085.1 uncultured Acidimicrobiia bacterium
TGTGACAGCGGGAATACCCAAGGACTAGCTACCGCCCATGGCGCTCAAAGCCCTAACGTCCGAGATATTCGGAGAGGTGTCAGGAGCGTCTCCCACGATTCTTGCCTTGCATGGATGGGGGAGAGATCGTTCCGATTTCGCGCAAGTCCTCAGGGGGCTTGACTTCATTTCTGTAGACCTTCCCGGATTCGGAGCATCGCCACCACCCGCATCGGGGTGGTCAACCCTTCAGTATGCCGAGGCCCTTGTTCCTATTGTCAGTCAGTTCGAAACCCCGCCAGTATTGGTAGGACATTCGTTTGGAGGCAGGGTTGCTGCCCATCTTGCAACCCTGACCAACGTCAAAGGCGTTGTGTTTGTGGGGACCCCACTCTTTCGAAAAGTGGCTGGCAGCGGATCGTCGTTTGGATACCGGTTTGTAAAGTGGGCTGCTGGTCGAGGGTTGGTTTCTGACGAACGTCTCGAGGCGGCCCGGAGAAAGTACGGCTCTGCCGACTATCGCACATCCGAGGGCGTGAT
>CAXMSI010000053.1:0-9764 GCA_964196085.1 uncultured Acidimicrobiia bacterium
TCAGCTGCTGGATGTTGAAACTGCTGCTGTTGTGTTTCTTGGCCGCGACCAACCCGTCAATAACGTCCTCATGTAGCGGTTCTCCCGTTGCGTGGTGGCGAGCAAACCCAGCAAGAACTTCCTTCTCCCAACACCAGTTTTCCATAATCTGACTTGGGGCCTCAACAAAGTCCCATTCAGTGGAAGCTCCTGAGAACCGAGGGAAGTGGGCCCTCGATAGCGTCATGTGAAGGACGTGGCCGAACTCGTGGAACAAGGTTGTAACCTCGGAGTGCTTGAGCAAAGAAGGTGTGTCGTCGGTTGGCTTTGTGAAGTTGCAGAGAAAGGCCGTGAGCGGATGTACCCATTCCCCATCAGGACCCTCATGCGCTGCGAGTAGCGGGAACGCAGCAGCGTGGGTGAACTTGCCTTCCCGTGGGAAGAGGTCGGCATAGAAGTGGCCGATGAGGTCGCCAGACGCCCTGTCGTTCACGGCATATAGTCGGGCATCCTTGTGCCAGGTAGGTGGGTTCTCCACCTCGGCAAACTCGATCCCAAACACTGAACCGGTCAGCTCGAACATGCCCTCCATTACTTGATCAAGTGGAAAGTGTTCGGCCACCATTTCCTGATCAACACCAAAGAGGTTCTTCTGCTGCACGTTGTCATAGAAGGCTATATCCCAACGCCGCAGCGGGGCTTCCTCTCCATCAGCGACGAGCAGCTCTTCCATCGCGGCATAGTCTGCGGCAGCCATTTCGGGCAGTTTCTCAAGGAGTCCGGCGTAGAATTCGAACACGGCTTCTGGGGTCTTGGCCATCTTCTCTTCGAGTCGGTAGTGGGCCCACGTAGGGAGTCCGAACAGCTTGGCCATCTTGAGCCGGAGGCCAATAATTTCCTCCAACAAGGGTCTGTTCTCTGCAACCGCCTGATTGTTGAATTTGGTCCGAAGTGCCTGGCGCAAGTCCCTTCGGGTTGCCAAGGTGAAGAACGGGATTGTCTGTGGGTAATCCATGAAGATCTTGTAGGTGCCTGCCTCTTCACCAGCTTCGAGCATGCTTACGTATGACTCCGGCATCCCAGCCATTCCATCCGCGTCCACCACCATGAAGTCCACGTAATCGGCTGTATTTGCTGAGGCTTGGATTGAGATAGAGGCTGCGCGCTCCTTCATCTCTTTGAGGGCTGCTTGGCTGGCATCGTCCAACTCGTGTCCTGCATGGCGCAGATCGCGGAGCTCGAACTTGAGGAGACGAGCTCTCTCACCCTCAAGCGCTGCTGCCTCCTCCGTCTTAGAGAAGTCCTGGATTGCGTGGTAGAGATCTTTACGGAACTGGACGGCGATACCCCACCCGGCAAGGGTTTCCTGAGCTGCCCTGGAAGCATTACGGACATCTTCTTCGGGATGGGCGTCAGCCATGAATAAACCCTGGCCGTAGATCCGGGCCCCGAGAGATGAAGCCTCGGCCAACGGGGCAATGGTGTTGTCCCACGTGCGCTTTCCCTCAACCGAGGCGACGGCGTCGAAAAGCTCATCAGACTTGGACATGGTCTCTTCCACCATCCTTGGGATGTCAGAAGCAGTAAGTGTGGAGTAGTCAAACATCCACAAAGGATAGTCCCAACCCCAGCCCCAACCACGAGCCCCAATCGCTGGTTCCGATCAAGGCCACTGAGTGGGGCTTGCGACGTCAGCGGGCTCACCATCTACCCATGTCGAGATCACTTCAAGAGTCGGAAGGTCATGTGGCGAAGCAGTGACTGGGTCTTTTCCCATGACAACAAAGCTAGCTGGGGCCCCTACCGACATCGGCTCTGGCAGACGCAGGGCATCATGGACACCATCTGTAAACAGCCCCAGGGCTGTCGCTCCGTCAACCTCCTGTTCGGACACCAAACCCGCTCTGTCTCGAGCCCAGCGCATTCCCCACAGAGGGGAAGGGGGTTCCACCGGACAGTCTGAACTACCGCCGAGACGAACACCCGCCTCCGACAGCGTCTTGATCGCATAGGTCATCCGAGTTCGCTCGGGGCCGAGCCGCTTCTCCAGCCAATCCAGTTCAGAGGCAACGAAGGCCGGTTGGACGGTGGCCAGCACTCCCAGCTGAGCCATTCGGTCCACGTCAGCATGCGACAGGACCGACGCATGCTCTATTCGTAGATCTGCGGGATCCGCTCCTCCATCTATCAAGATCTCCATGAGGTCCATCACTTCGTGATTAGCGGCGTCTCCAATGGCGTGTACTGCAACCATGCCGCCTAGGGCAAGCGACCGGCGAGCCACAGGGAGCATGTCCTTAACTCTGAGCCGGAGCGTGCCCCTCGTATTAAGGTCGCTGAACGGGTCCCTCATGGCGGCAGTGTGCCCGCCCAAGGCTCCATCAGAGAAGAGTTTGACCCCGAGAAACGACAGTTTCGGAGACGCCGAACCACGCAGCCGCCGAGCCGCCTCCTCCAAGGCTTCGGGGTCTTCGGTATCAATGAGCACTGACATTGGAACGGGTAGATCTCTGGCCACCGCCAGCAGGTCACCAAGTTCGTCACCCGAACCAGCCCACAGGCCTTTCCCAGGCGACACCATGGCGCCTACACGGGTCATGCCAAGACCAGGAAGGCCAGCCATTGTCTGCACAACCTGCTCAGGTCGGATGGGGCCAGTTTGAAGTGCCCTACTCACGAGCGTAATTGCCTTCTCTCGCAGCACACCGGTGAGGTTGCCTTCGGCGTCTCGGTCGAAGGTGCCCCCCGACGGGTCCGGCGTGTTCGGCCCTATCCCGGCCAACTCGAGTGCGGCGGTGTTTGCTGAGGCTACGTGGCCGCAAACTCGGAAAATCAGGACAGGAGCCGCAACATGATCAAGGTCTTGCCGAACAGGCATGCGACGTCGGTCCAGCAGCTGGTCATCGAGTCTGTTGCCCACAACAGCAGCGCCAGACGGTTGTTGGCCAGAAAAAGAGAGGACCGCTGCCCTCACATCAGCAATGGACCGACATGACCGAAGGGTGAGTCCAGTGAGCGTGCCTGCGAAGCCGAAAGGGTGGAAGTGAGCGTCTCCAAGCCCAGGGATAATGACTGCACCTGGATACCGTTCTACACGATTCGCCTTTAGTGCCAAAAGCTCAGCATCACCAACTTCAACAACCTTCCCATGTTCAATAAGAACAGCCGTACCAATGATTCCTGCTGGCGTTCGAACCGCCTCAGCAACAACTAGCGTTTTCAACGAGGGCTAGTCCCACTGCTCGGCGTTGGCCCACTGTTCATCGGGGGTTATCTCAACCGATATTTCTCGGTTCGAGTTAGCTTCCTTCCACTCAGCGAGGGCCACATCTACTGACTCCTTCGGAGCGAGATAGAAATAGAGAGTGCGTTCGCCATCACCGGTGGCCGTTGCCAACAGCACGGCGTCATCACCGAACGCGTCGAGGAGTTGTTTGGAAATCTCATCTAGGCGACGAGCTTCGAGCGGTGTAGGAAGGCCACGATCGTCTGAGGCGAGCGACGCCATAGTGACTTCACTGTAAAGCGGCCGGTGAAGGTTATCTATCCACTTGGCGGATCGATTGATACTTGCCACTACATCACCCTCGTAGTAGCCAGAACCATCTTCCCAACTCTTCCCCGAAAACGCTGTTACAGCACCCGCAACAGCCGCAGCGAGGCCTTCTAAGGCCACGGAATGGAGCACCTCGGGAACGATCTCAAGCATTCCCATCCATCGCTCCACCTCGTCTTCGCCAAGCGCTGAATCAAGGAATTCCAAAGTAGCGTCTCTGGCCTCTTCATAATCAAGGTCAGCAAATGCCGGATGGCTCACAGCGAAGTCCATCCGCTCAAACACAGTATCTGGACTCATTCCAATCTGAAGTTCGTTGGGATCAACACCAACACCCCGAACGTCCAGCACATCGGCAACGAAGGGCAGCCGAGCCGGCCGGTACTCCCAGTCGCTGTCGGATTCTGGTGCAAACATCGCCCATCGACCGGTGATGAGGCGCAGCAACCTAGACCCACCAGAGGCAACATTGAGTGAATGCCGTGCAGCTACTCCGGGGGTGAGTTGCCAGGAAAGCTCCGCGTGGAGCCTCGACAAGCGAGTGGTAATTTCGGCAGGGACGTGGGTTTCAGACTCAGTAGCGATGTCGTTTAGGAACTCGTCCTTGACACCAGACCACCACTCCCAAAATTCTTCAATCTGTTCATCAAGCATGGGGCGGAATCGTAGCGGAATCCAAGCGCTCGAACACCGCAAGGAATGCCGGGTGGGCTGGTACTGCTCCCATCAGCCATTGCGGGCGAAAGGGGGCGTAGGAACTCGAGATCCGCCTGTAGCCAGCCGTGCAAACCATCTCCACCACTTGGGCTCCGCTCGGCCGGAAAATATGGGTAGGGTCGCTGTCGTAGCTCCCTTCGTAGATGCGTCTCTGGAGACGGTTCCCGATAGTAGGAAGGTGGACCACAAACAATCCTCCATTCACCTGCCCAGCGGCAATATTGGCAATTGCTCTGGCCGGCTTTGAGAGATGCTCGAGCACATTGATCATCGTGATCACTGCAAAAGGCCCGGGCATTGGCAAGGCTTCCTCGATGTCTCCTGCCTGAAAACTCCCCGCTGGAACCCGCTGCATGGCATCACTGATTCCTGCTGCAGATATTTCTGTTCCCGAGACGTCGAAATACTGCGACATCCGCTCAAGGAAGACCCCAACCCCGCAGCCGATATCGAGCAGATGCCCCTGTTGAACCCGCTTTAGGATCAACTTCTCGATAAACCGGTCTCTCGCTTGGTCGACATATTTGGCTAACCCCGAAGACGGCCTCTGCTCTTCGTAATAGATAGTGTCGAACGTTTCGGCCATGTCCCAATAATACCTCAGATGAGCAGGCCTCCTCCAGAGTGGGGACTGGCTTAGACTTCACCCCTGTGATCTCTCTCGTGTATGCCCTTTTGGCGGCTGTCTTATTGCAGGCCGGTTTTGCCCCCTGGTATCAGGGCTGGCTCGTAGTACCTGCACTGATGCTCTTTTTCGAGGCCACCAAACGAGCAAGATCCGCAAAAGCAGCAACGCTTTCGGGTTTTGTGTTCGGTCTTGTCTTCGTAGGTGGCCTGATGGTGTGGCTACAGGCAGTTCCCGGGCCGGCGTGGATTGCCCTTACCCCCATCACCGCTACTGGCTTTGGTGCAGTGGGATGGACAAGCCACCGGTCGCTTGCATTGTCATCATTCGGAAGGTTCGCAGGTCTCGTCGTGAGTTGGCTTGGGTGGCTGCTGATTTTGAGATTTGCCCCGATCGTTGCCACCGAGTGGCCCGATCCTGGCTACACCGTTGTGCAATGGCAACTGGCTCGCAACGCTGCTTCTGTCATTGGTATGACGGGCTGGTCCACGGTTCTGGCAGTGGCCGCTGCAGCGTTCACCTCAGCAGTTTGGGACCGTTCTGCCCGATGGTTCGCCGCAGGTGTAGCCATCCTCGGGCTAGCCTTTGGGCTGGGAGCCATCGTGAATCCTGGAGCGACGGGCGAGCCCCTCAACGTTGCTGTCGTCCAGGGAAACTCCCCTTGTGACTTTGGAGTGCACTGTGCCAACGAGCGAGAGATCATCACCCAAAACCACCTAGATCTCACATCACAGCTCAGTGGTCCGCTTGACTTGGTTGTTTGGGCTGAGTCGTCAACGGGCTTCTCAACAGACCCTGCGCAGTCGCCTCAAGTCGCCTCAGAAATTGCCGCACAGGCACAACGGCTCGAGGCACACCTCCTCATCGGCTCAGACCGTCCAGTCGGAGACGACTACTTCACCAACTCCAACATCTTGTTCTCTCCCAACGGCGAGATCGTTGGCGAATACGAAAAACAACATGGTGTTCCCTTCGGCGAGTACGTGCCCTACCGATCATTCTTCGAGCGTTGGCCCTCAATCGTTCAAATTAGTAGGGACATGATTCCCGGGGAGGGCCCGGTCCTTCTAGAAATCGATGACGCACGCATTGGTTCGGTCATCTCGTATGAAGCAGCATTTGGTCGGTACGCTCGGCTCCACGCCAAGCAAGGGGCGCAGCTACTCGTTGTTGCCACTAATGAGGCAAGCTACGGCAGAGGAGCTGCTGCTGATCAACTCATTGCGATGAGCACAATGCGCGGTGCCGAGAATGGGCTTGACGTGATCCACTCAGCCATCACCGGGTCAAGTGTGATCATCAGCAATGGAACACAGGTCACTGAAGCGACGGACCTCTTCAGCGCGGCAACCATCGAGGCAACAGTGCACCTCAGAGATCAGGGACCTACCCCCTATGCTCGACTTGGTGATTGGTTGGTTGCCCTAACCCTGCTCGTATTGGGCTCGGTGCTTGTCATGGAAGTGGTGGAGACATGGTCAGAGGGCCTCAGACGAAAAGCGAAATCGGCGGAGCATCCAACCACGGCAACCGACCCTGTACGACCCCGCGCCTGACCTGAAGGGCCTCCGGCATACAGATTCAGCCGCCGCTACTTGAGCGTGAAGGCGGCTGCCTGCTCTTCCACAGAGCCCAGTACCCAAGCTTGGTGCCCGTACGTGTTGAAGAGTTCAATTACTTGTTCAACCACTTGGGAAGCAGCCACCGCAATATAGCCAACGCCCATATTGAAGGTGCCAAAGGCGTCGTCGACCGTCAGCGACCCCCGGGTTATTAGTTCCGAGAAAATTCCCGGTGGGGTCCAAGTCGAAGCTTCGATCACGGCTCCAAGTCCTGGGGGAAGCACCCGAGGGACGTTGCCTGGCAGCCCTCCCCCGGTGACGTGGACCAGACTATTCACACCGTCAATTCTTGCGGCCGCTACAGCTGCCTTTGCATAGATCACCGACGGGTCGAGAAGCACATCTTCTAGCGTCTTGTTCTCAAACGGCGTAGATAAATCGACGCCATCGAGAATCCGTCTCACAAGACTGAAACCATTACTGCGAAGGTTTGGGCTAGCAACGCCAATCAACACATCTCGAGCGTTCACCATCCCACTATGCAATTCCTGTCCTTGTTCCACCACCCCCAGAGCTGCACCAGCCAGATCAACATGATCGGCATGAACAACTCCAGGATGCTCCGCAGTCTCTCCCCCAACCAACGCACAACCAGCAGCACTACAAGCTCGCGCTACTGAGTCAACCAGCACAGCCTCGCGGTGCACATTGAGCGAGCCAACAGCGATGTAGTCAACAAAAGAGATCGGCTCAGCCCCCACAGCTGCAAGATCGTCGACACACATAGCGACAAGATCGAACCCGATGGTCTCGAAACGGTTGGCACGCCGCGCAATGTCGAGCTTGGTTCCAACCCCGTCGGTGCTCATCATCAAGACCGGACTCGTGTACCCAGTCGGAATCTTCACACCCGCAGCAAAGCCCCCAAATCCGCCAACAACGTTGCTGCCCCACGTTTTGGTCACTGTCTCGCTGATTTTGTCAACAAGAGCCTCAGCCCCCGCAACATCGACCCCGGCATCGAGGTACGCAGAACTCATGCGTCTTCCAAGACAAACTTGTTTAGACCCAACGGCACTTCGGTCGGATATACCCCTGAAAGGCATGCCGTACAAAACCCTCGATCTGCGACTCCGGTGGCCCCAAGCAAGCCAGCCAAAGAGAGATAACCCAGTGAGTCAGCATCCAAATACTCTTGGATCTCGTCGACTTCCATCCGAGCAGCAAGGAGCTTGGACGTGTCCGTAGTGTCCATTCCGTAGAAGCATGGATTCTTGTATGGCGGTGACGAAATACGCAAGTGAACCTCTCGAGCTCCGGCGTCACGAACCATTTTCACCAATTGGCGAGTTGTCGACCCTCGAACAATGGAGTCGTCCACCAGGATGACTTTCTTGCCATCGAGTGTGGACCGGATCGGGTTCAGCTTCAGCCGAATGCCCCGGTCCCTAAGCAACTGTGTTGGTTCAATGAACGTTCGGCCAACGTACCGATTCTTGACAAGACCGTCAGCGTAGGGGATGCCTGACGCCGCTGAGAACCCCTGCGCGGCAGGTATGCCTGACTCAGGAACGGGTACCACCACATCTCCCTCAACAGGCTGCTCGGCAGCAAGATTGCGTCCCATTTGCTGCCGCACACCATGAATGTCCCGATCGTACAGTCGAGAATCGGGACGGGCGAAATACACGAACTCAAAGACACACAGACGCGGCTTTGCTTCCTCATCAAACGGTCGGAATGATCGGACACCCGTGTGGTCTATCACCACCATCTCGCCAGGATCGACCTCTCGAACGAAGGTTGCACCGACAATATCGAGCGCAGCGGTCTCGGAGGCGAGGATCCATCCATCATTCAGTTGACCAAGGCACAGCGGGCGGTAGCCATTGTTGTCGCGCACACCAATCAAGTGGTGCTGGTCCATGACCACCAGCGAAAAGGCACCTTCGAACTTCTTCACGGATCGGATCACGGACTCCTCCAAGCCCGCCGCATCCGGCGTGGTAATACCTCGGGAAATAGCCTCAGCTATCAGTTCAGAGTCAGTGACCCCCGAAAGTCCCATATCTTCGGATAGAGACTCGGTATTGGTGAGGTTGCCGTTGTGGGCACAGGAGATCGATCTGTCTGCCACTTGCCTGAAGGTGGGCTGGGCGTTCTTCCAACCAGGAGAGCCGGTGGTCGAATACCGAGTATGGCCAATCGCCAGATGGCCTGGAAGCGCTGCCAGAGTGTCCTCGGTGAATACCTGAGCTACGAGCCCCATTTCCTTAAAAACCGTGGCGGTCTCGCCGTCGGAGGCGCAAATGCCTGCCGATTCTTGGCCTCGATGCTGCAAGGCGAACAAGCCGAAGTAGGTCAAATAAGCAGCGTTATGGCCTGGTGAGTAGACACCAAACACGCCGCATTCTTCGCCGGGCTTTCTCAGCTCTTCGAGCACGGACGCATTCTAGGCACAGGACTTCGCTGACCATGACTCCTCGGATCTTTGCCCCCAACAGTGCCATGCTGAATGGTCAGCTACCCTCACTTCCATGACCGAACTGCTCTCTGCACTCGGCTCCGCTGTAGGGGCCGAAAACGTTCTCCACGGACCAATAGGCCAGTTCATTTTTTCAAAAGACGCCGGTCTCCATAGAAGCGCCCCAGCGGTGGCAGTCCTCCCAGCGACCACAGCGCAAGTGCAATCAATCATGAGAATTGCAAAAGAGTTCAACAGGGCTGTTGTTGTCCGCGGCGCCGGCTCAGGCCTCACCGGCGGGGCAGTTGGCGGTCCCGAATCAATCATCGTAGTGATGACCCGAATGGATACTATTTGGGAAATCGACGAAGAAAACAGGACGGCACTGGTCGGGCCCGGGGTGATCAATCTTGACCTCTCCATTGCGACGAAAGCTGCTGGACTGCATTTTGCTCCCGACCCTTCCAGCCAAAGCGTCTGCACCATCGGTGGCAACGTAGGCAACAACGCTGGCGGCCCACACTGCTTGGCAGAAGGCTCAACCGTGAACCACATCCTCGGTATCGAAATTGTCACCGCGGAGGGAGAAATCACCACCGTTGGAGGGAAGGGACCCCAACCAGTGGGACTTGACCTACGAGGCGTTTTAGTGGGATCAGAGGGAACGCTTGGGATAGCTACTCAGATTCTCGTGAAACTCACGCAGAACCCTCCAGCCACCGGTACCTTCCTCATCGCTTTCTCACAGGTCGAGCAAGCAACAGCCACGGTCACAGACATCATTGCAAGCGGCGTAGTTCCAGCTGCCCTCGAACTCATGGATCAAAACACCGTACGGGTGGTGGAGAACTTCATCCACGC
>CAXMSI010000054.1:0-9723 GCA_964196085.1 uncultured Acidimicrobiia bacterium
AGCGTATGACTGCCAAGCTCCTCAATCGCACCAAGGCTCCTTTCGAGCAGGTCATCAAGGATGCAGGCATCAAGATGTCTGAAATCGACCACGTGATCCTCGTTGGTGGTTCCACTCGTATGCCAGCTGTTGCTGACATGGTGAAGAAGACCACTGGCAAGGTGCCTCACAAGGGTGTCAACCCTGATGAGGTAGTTGCCTCTGGTGCTGCAATCCAGGCAGGTGTGCTGCGCGGTGATGTGACCGACATGAACAACATGACCAACCACATGATTGAGCTCAACTTTTTTAATGATACGGCGACCACCGAGATCTACACGACTGCTGTGGCCAACCAGCCCGAAGTTGAGATCAACGTCCTGCAGGGTGAACGTGCTTCAGCAAGCGACAACAAGAGCCTTGGTAAGTTCCGTCTGACGGGTATTCCACCGGCTCCAGCTCGCATTCCTCAGATTGAGGTCACCTTCGACATCGACGCCAACGGCATCGTGGCAGTATCAGCCAAGGACATGGGAACTGGGCGTGAACAGGCCATGACCATCACCGGCGGAACCGCCCTCGCCAAGGACGAGATTGACGACATGATCGCCAACGCTGAGAAGTACGCGGCAGAAGACGCCGAAAAACGCGAGTTCGCCGAGACCAAGGGCCAGGCTGACCAGCTCCTCTACCAAATTGAGACGCTGCAGTCTGAAAACGAGGAACTGCTCACCGACGATGAGAAAACCACCATCGCTGCCGCCGCCGATGCTTTGAGTGACGAACTCAAGGAAGAGGAAGCCACTAACGAGAGCGTCCGGGCAAAAATGGACGAGCTCATCACCGCTTCCCAGGGCTTCTCAGAGCGTCTGTACGCACAGGCTCAAGAAGAGGCAGCTGAGGCCGCCGAAGCTGGCGAGGGTGACGACGACGAGTCCATCATGGACGCCGAGGTCATCGAAGAAGATGAAGCTGGCGAAGAAGATGAGGATGGCGAAGACGCATAAGCGTCTCAGCCACCTGATCTGATGCCAAACCAGAAATCCGAACTCGAGGTAGTGACAGAAGTGGAGGTGGTGGAGGCTGCGGCCGCCACCCCTCCCACTCCTGCAGAGTTGGGTCTTGAGCTTTCGAGAGATTTGTCCGAAGCTCAGGACCAGCTTCTCATTGCCACCCAAAAGGCTCGAACTGAAGCCGCTGAGAATCGTGACGGAATGTTGCGCGCCATGGCCGAGCTTGAGAACAACAGGAAGCGTGCGATCAGTGAGCGTTCTTTGATGCTCTCTCAGGCAAGCGAACGTATTGTCAATCGAGTCCTTCCTGTGCTCGACAGCTTCGCTGCCGCCCTGGGTACCAAGAGTGACACCGATGACAGTTCCTTAGTTGCGGGCATGCGCAACACACTTACTCAGCTCAAAGACGCCATGACAGCGGAGGGCGTAACTGAAATTCCGGCGGTAGGTGAACCTTTCGACCCTGAAGTACATGAAGCAGTTTCCACCTTGGGCGAAGGCGATAGCCTCGTCGTGCTGCACGAACTACGTAAGGGCTACAAACTCAGACAACGAGTGATTCGACCCGCAACAGTTGTTGTTGGGCCTCCCGGAGCACAAAACCCATCTGGAAGTGAGTAGCGAGTGAAGCAAGAATGGTTGCAGAAGGATTACTACACCGACTTGGGGGTCGAAAAAGCCGCTACCCAGGACGATGTGAAAAAGTCCTTCCGCAAACTCGCCCAAAAACTCCATCCCGACGCCAACCCCGATGACCCAGCCGCCGAGGAACGCTTCAAACGCGTGTCTGAGGCCTATGCGGTAATTGGGGATGAAAAAACGCGAGGTGAGTACGACGAAATGCAACGGCTTGGCGGTTCGGGTGGGTTCCCAGGCTTCCAAGGAGGAGGAGCCGGCGGGCAGAACGTGCGGGTCGAAGATCTCAGCGACCTCTTCGGAGCCGGCGGTCTCGGCGACCTGTTCGGTGGCGGAAGTCGCCGCCGCCGAGGACCATCAAAGGGCCATGACCTCCAAACCCACATTGATATTTCATTCAGAGATTCCATCTTTGGCGCTACCCGCAAGATTCCTCTCCACGGCGAAGTCACCTGCGACAAATGCAACGGCTCGGGTGGACAACCCGGAAGCGGCACCACCATCTGCCCCACTTGCCAAGGAGCAGGAGCAACCGTGTCGGGCGGCGGGTTCTTTCAGTCACAACAGACCTGCCACCAGTGCAGCGGTTCAGGAAGAATCGTCACGGAGCCCTGCGTTCAGTGCAAAGGTAGGGGTACAGAGAACAAGAGCCGCTCGCTCACCCTCCGGGTCCCAGCAGGGGTCAACCCAGGGTCAGTCATCAGGGCTCGAGGCAAGGGTGCACCCGGAGAGCGCGGGGCCCCTTCGGGCGATCTGCTCGTGGAAATTGGCGTTGCCGGGGATCCGAAGTTCGATCGCAAGGGCGACCACGTCACAACGTCTGTGGCCGTGGCCTTTACCGATGCGGCGCTCGGTGCCGACATCAGCATCCCCACTCTCACCGACCCAGTCACGTTACGAGTCCCAGCCGGCACCGCTTCGGAGTCAACATTCCGGGTAAAGGGGCGCGGAGTTCCCCGAAAAAAGGGCAAGGACGGCGACCTACTGGTTACTGTCAAGGTTGTGGTGCCCAAGAAGCTTTCGCGAAAGGCGAAAAAGCTCCTTGAGCAGTTCCGAGAGGAGACATCATGAGCACTGAACGTCGAGCGTTATTCGTCATCTCAGTTGCGGCCGAACTCGCCGACATGCATCCTCAGACTCTCCGAACATATGAGCGAAAAGGGCTGGTGTCACCATTCCGGACGCCAGGCGGCACTCGACGCTACAGCCAACAAGACATCGAGCAACTCCTAGTGATCCAAGAGCTGTCTGAACAGGGCCTCAACCTCGTAGGTATCAAGCTAGTTCTCGGCCTCCGCGAACAGGTTCTACAACTACTCACAGAAAACCAGCGGCTGAAGAAGCGATTCACGCGGCTTCAGGCTGATGCTGCGGTCGCGCAACCCGAGTACTCAATGGTGTTGAGAACGCCACCCAATTGGCCCTGGTCCACCAGATAGACTCAGCTTCACCATTGCACGGTGTCACCGTATGTCCGGGCCGAGCACACCGGATCACCAGTTCTCGTTGCTCGCGACACCTCAGCAACGTCTGAGCATTTTCAGAGAACGGTCGAGCCTTGGTAGGCTGCACGAGTCCTTTTAGAGGACCTACCAAGGAGTATTTTCAAAATGAAACGATGGATCAAGACTGCAGCCGTATTTGCTGCATTTGCGGTGATCCTCGCAGCCTGTGCGACCCCGGCGGAAGAAACTGCCGACACCACAGCTTCGACGGATACCCCAACAACTGAAGCCCCAACAACTCAAGCGACAGTCCCAGGTCTTCCTGACCTCGGTGGGATCGATGTCTCGGTTGGTGTTGAGAACGCTTACCTGCCATACAACTACATCCCAATCGGCGAAACCGAGGGAGTAGGTTGGGACTACGACGTCTGGGTCGCGATTTGTGAGTTGCTCAATTGCAACCCTGTCATGACCGTCGCCGGCTGGCCAGCAGTCCTCGAGCAGGTAGCCAACGGAGAGCTCGACACAGCAGCTGATGGGATATCCATCACCGCTGAGCGCGCCGAGACTATGGCATTCTCCGATCCGTACATGGTTGTTCAGCAACGTTTCGTTGTCCTTCTGGACGACGACCGATACGCCGACAAGGACGCAGTGATCGACGATGGGGACGCCATCATCGGAACCCAGATCGGAACCACCAACTATCAGCTCGCAGAGACACTGGTGGGCGCTGACCGCATTCAAGCGTATGACCAGTTCGCACTCGCTATTCAGGCTCTGATAGCTGGAGATGTTGACGCTGTCATCATCGACGACTCCGCTGGCCTTGGCTACATCGGTCAGAATTCCGATCTTCTGACCACTGTTGACGGTGGTATGCAGTCGGACCCGTTGGGATTCATCTTCCCACTCGGATCAGACCTCATCGACCCCGTCAACCAGGCGCTGGCGATATTGAAGGCGAACGGCATACTTGAGGAACTTGGCCTCAAGTACTTCACCGACTCGTTCACCGTCACTTACGACGACATCGAGGGCTAAGTCTCTCGTAATCCGATAATGCAGGAAGCCCCCGAGCCAGGCTCGGGGGCTTCCTCGTCTTAGGGCCAAGCGCGAGTTTGGGGTCCGGCTGATGCCGACGCAGACGCTATAGGGGCTGTGCCCGCGACACAGCCCCATTCCTTATTAGTGTGACTTGTCATGGAACCAATCTCCGAGCCCAACCCCCATGCAAAGAAGGTGACCGTCTTCAGCAAAGTCGATGACTGGCAATGGCTCATGGGCCTCACCGTGGTGGGCATGGGAGTACTCATCGTTGTGCGCCCCGGCTTCAACGAGGCATATCGATCCATGATCCCAGGATTGGGGATCACACTGAAGGCAACAGCAGCTGCCTTCATCATCTCTTCCTTCCTGGGCCTAGCCTTTGGGCTCGGTCGCGTTTCGAAAGTCAGACCGATCCGGGCCTTGGCTTCGTACTACATCGAGTTTGTGCGCGGCGTACCGTTCATCGTCTGGATCTTCTTCATTGCTCTCTTCATCGTTCCCAAGGGAGTCAACCTACTGCCTGAGAGTTTGGACATCGGCATCCGCGATTTCAAGCCCTGGTGGCGGGGAACCGCCGCCCTGAGTCTCTTCTATGCTGCCTTCATTGCTGAGGTCGTTAGAGCAGGAATCCAATCAGTCGAACCAGGCCAGATCGAAGCTGGCCGCTCCATCGGGCTGAGCGAAAGGCAGGTAACCCGTCGAGTCGTCCTACCCCAAGCCATTCGCAATGTCTTCCCGGCGTTTGCCAACGACCTGATCGCTCTGTTTAAAGACACCGCTCTCCTCAGCGTCATCGCAGTAAGCGAAATCACCCAGCTGGCGCGGTTGTATCAGGGCGTCAGTTTCAAGATTCTTGAAACATTCCTCATCCTGATGGTGATCTACGTGGTGTTGACGTTCATCTTGAGTTCCTTCTTGAACTACGTCGAAAAGAGGATCGCTATACCAGGACGCCTATAGTTTCGCGCTCCTCATAGCCAGCACTAATCATGAGCCCGCGGACCCGAATCAACTAGAGACAGACCCGTCAATGTTCTCTCTCAGGATGTCGGCGTGTCCATTGTGTTGAGCAGCTTCTTCCACCATATGGCTGACAATCCACCTAAGACTCATACTCCGGTCACCAACAGATCGCTCTTCATCTAGCTCAACGGAGTCGAGAATGTCATAGCATCGTTCAACCTCGAACTTGTAGGTCGCCACGACTTCTTCAGCGGTTTCTGAGGGCTCAATACGCCAGTCGGCGTCAGGATCATCAGTGCTCCACGGGAACTCCGAGTCTTCGCCCAACATCACAGTGGGGAACCACCACCTGTATACATAGGCCATGTGCTTAACAATCCCGAGTAGCGAGACACCACTCGGTGTCTGAATCCTTCGCCACTCTTCGTCATTGAGATCGTCGATCTTGCCCAAAAGGTAGACCGCGTGATAGCGAAGCCAGCCGGTGAGAACTTCCTTTTCGTTCAGTCCCGTGCGATCTGGTCCGTCATAAGATTCCCACATGACACCGACCTTACTTGAGACGAACAAAAAGGCGCCCAGCACTACTGGTGGCCACCCATGAAACGTCGCCTATTTGTGAAGAGCGTCTCGGATTTCGACGAGAAGCACGGTGTCCTCGGAAGAGGTCGGATCGACTTCTTCTTCGGGTTCCTCGGCCTTAGCTGTCTAGGCCTTGTTGAAAGCCACGAACCGGACGGTTCGCTAGAATAGGGCGATAATCAGTTCAATTTGGCTGAGAAAAGCCAATCAAGTTGATCCAAACCGATTTGCACACAATCTGAGGAATGGATACCGATCAGATGTCACCGACTGATACTGGCTTCAACAGTCCGCCTGTCGGTATTTCCGACGTGCGACGCGCTGCGATCCGCATCGAACCCTATATCCACCGCACCCCGGTGTTCACTTGTCGAACGATCGATAAACGGGTCGGGGCGAACGTGTTTTTCAAATGTGAGAATCTTCAAAAATCGGGCGCTTTCAAGTTTCGCGGTGCTATCAATGCGGTTTCGCAGCTTACGCCGGAAGAACTTCAGCGCGGTGTTGTTACGCACAGTTCAGGAAATCACGCCGGTGCGCTGGCATCCGCCGCTCAGATCTTTGGAACAACGGCATACATCGTGATGCCGAGCAATTCGTCAGAAATCAAAAAGGCTGCCGTCAGGGACTATGGAGGTCGAATCACCGAATGCGAGCCGACGCTCGCCGCACGAACGTCGGTCGCCGCAGAGGTGCAAAAAGAAACGGGCAGCGTTCTAATTCCGCCGTTTGACCACGAGCACATCATTGCAGGACAAGGGACCGCGGCCCTCGAATTTTTTCAGCAGACACCCCAGCTGGACGCCATCATCGCACCGATTGGCGGCGGCGGATTGATGTCGGGGACTTGCATCTCGGCTCGTGCGTTTGATCCGAAGATGCTGATCTTGGGGGCCGAACCGGAGGGCGCCGATGATGCGTTTCTATCAAAACAAGCGGGTAAGTTCATTCCGCAGACTTCTCCCGATACCCTCTCTGACGGATTGCGGACCAGCCTCGGCGAGTTGACATGGCCGTTCATTCGCGATCAAGTCGATGAAATCATCACGGTCGGTGATGATGAAACGGTCGACGCTATGAAAATGTTTTGGGAACGCACCAAACTCATTATTGAACCGAGTTCGGCGGTTCCGTTGGCGGCGATCCTCAAACGATACGCCGGAACCGGTTCCGTTTTAGAGTCCAAATCGCCGAATTCCAAACGCCCGAAAGACATTGGGGTCATCATCAGCGGTGGCAATGTGGATTTGCTTAGCCTGCCATGGAGCAAGTGAGACCTTTAGGCCATCTGCTTAACGATCCCGAGTAACGAAACATCACGACATGCTTGGATGGGTCGTTGCTCTTCATCATCAAGACCGTCAGCTTTCTTCGAGCAAGTCCACAGCGTGATAGCGCAGCCATCCGGCAAGGGTTCCTTTTCCGTCCAGTCCCGTGCGAGCCGGGCCGTCATAAGGTGTCCACATTCTCACGAGCCTCGTTGCGCCAACACGAAAGGGCCCCGGGATTTCCACCGGGACCCCCATGTTCTCTACCTACTTGCGGAGAGCATCCCGAATCTCGGTCAGGAGCACGATGTCCTCAGATGGACCGGGATCTTCTTCGGCTTCACTCTCTTCTTGAGCCTGAGTCCTGTTGTACGCCTTCACCACCATGAACATCACCAGGGCCACGATGACGAAGTCGAGGCTCGCCGCTAGAAGGGCACCAAAGGAACCTGCTGGCACCCCGTCGGCCTCTTCCCCGAACGTCCAGAGGCTATCGAGGTCTGGAAGATTGAACACCTTTGCGATTGCAGGGGAGACAACGCGAGCGGTGAATGTACTGACCACCCGGCTGAAGGCCGCACCCATCACAAACGCTACTGCAATCTCGACAAGGTTTCCCTTCATCAAGAATTTCTTGAACTCCTTGAACATGCTCTCTCCCATAGATCGATTTGTGGCCTTACAGTACCGCCGCACACAAACCACCTTTTAGTGAGGTCGTCATTTTTCGAAAACTCAACATCCCCCAATGAAATGCCGTTCTCACGTACAATTGCAGACTATGAAACCACGTAGAGCCGCCTTTACCGACCTGCAGTACGATGCCGAGGCCGAGGAGGCCACTGCCATCGTGGCCTTGGAATGGTCCGGTCGTATCTACGAAGGCAGAGCTTCAGGACCTGCCGAGTTTGAGACTCAGCACCGGCTCATCGGTGAAGCAACCCTCCGTGCGATCGAAGCCCTTTCATCCGGGAAGCTTGAGTTGGAGCTCGGGGCGATGGCAGCCACCGAAATGGGATCGCACTCACGAGTTGCTCTTGCTCAGGTTCATCTGCAACCAAACGGTGAGCGCCTAGTCGGCTCGGCCCTCGTCCACGACGGCGAAAGTGGCGAAGCTACTGTCCGTGCGGTGCTCGACGCATTGAATCGGACGCTCGCCGAGTTCTTGGAGTAGCCCATCGCTGGCGCCATTCCGACCACGTTCCATTAAGGTCTGCTCATGCGCGCTTGGGTTCTAAACAAGACAGAAGGCCCGTCCTCCTTTGAACTCGTGGACATTCCAGTCCCCGAACCGGGTTCTGGCGAGGTACGCGTCAAGATTGTCGCTTCGGGTCTCAATCACCTCGACCTTTGGGTATCGATGGGCCTCCCCGCTCCAAAACACTTCCCGCATATCGTTGGCGCTGATGGTGCCGGCATCATCGACGCAGTCGGCGATGGTGTCACCGACGTCGCCCTAGGTGACGAAGTGATCGTGAATCCCTCCGTGTCGTGTGGCCACTGCGCGGAATGCGATGCTGGCAACACTGTGTATTGCCGCACCTTCCGCATTCTCGGAGAACACACCAATGGTACGTTGGCAGACCAACTCGTGTTGCCAGCGAGGAACGTCTCCCCTAAGCCCAATGCCCTTTCATGGCAGCAAGCCGGCACATTCGCTCTCACGACCGGCACCGCCTACCGGATGCTGCAACGAGCAAGGGTTTCAGCCGGATCAAAGGTTCTCGTTGTCGGTGTTGGCGGCGGAGTGTCCTCCATTGGGATGCAGTTGGCGCTGAGCATGGGTGCGCAGGTTTGGGTGACATCCCGAGATCAGGCCAAAATCGACAGGGCCGTGTCCATGGGAGCCTCTGGCGGTTTCGATAGTGCAAGCGAGTTTTCGAGAGCGGTCAAGGCCGACACCGGCGGCGTCGATGTGGTGCTAGAGAACGTTGGCGGTGCGACATGGAATCAATCGATACGAAGCCTTCGCAGCGGCGGGCGCCTCGTAACGTGCGGATCGACTGCTGGTGCGAAGGTCGAAATCACCGTGCCGTACCTGTTCTTCAAGCAACTCGAGATTATCGGATCCTCCATGTACACCCCATTCGAGTTCGAGGCAGTGCTCGAACTGGTTGCCAGCAAGGCCATCAACCCTTCCGTTGACTCTGAGTTCTCCTTTGAGGATCTACCGGACGCCCTCAGCCACCTAAAGAAGGGTGACCAGTTTGGGAAGATCGCAATCCTGCGCTGAACTTTCGGTTCGCGGTCAGGAGTTGTAACATGCTCGAACGCACTTTTTGGGGGCGTGGTGAAGTTGGTTATCACGCCGGCCTGTCAAGCCGGAGCCCGCGGGTTCGAGTCCCGTCGTCCCCGCCAAAGTACCCCGCAATCTCGGTATCTCCTTTCACAAGGAAAAGTGCGGTCGGATAGCTCAGTTGGTAGAGCACCGCTCTGAAAAAGCGGGGGTCGGCAGTTCAAGTCTGCCTCCGACCACAAGGAAATGCCCCTACACACAGGGGCATTTTGTTGTTTGGACTCCAACCCAGTGACCCGAGAATCGGGCTCGGTGCTTGAGTGGCGCCTACGAACTGGCGCCAAGCTCTCGTCCAGGCAGCCTGAACTGCCTTCAGACGCCAGAGCCCCCTGATTCGAACCCAGGAGGGCCCACACCTCTCTCACGGCCAGGTCTCTCATCTAGCCGAGAAATGGGGGGCGTCGTTGGGCGAGACGTCTGCTGTTGCCGGGCCATTTCGCTCTTGTCGGCTTATGTGACCGGTTCAAATCGTGCCTGGAAGAACCTCAAAG
>CAXMSI010000055.1:0-4901 GCA_964196085.1 uncultured Acidimicrobiia bacterium
GGCGGTCCCCATAGCAAGATCGACACGAGGCGCCCTTGCTCAACCATGGCCCGGAAGGCAGAACCTGGACCTAGCAAATGCGTCTGCCCAACCACCTCGTCAAGGTTGGCTGGCCGAACTCTCGCCGGCAGCGGAGCAACGTTCGCTCGGCGGGTACGCCGATCTTCGGAGAACAAATCCTCAGTCGTTGGAATCTTCTTTCTCCGCTAATGCAGCTTTGACCTCAGGTCTCAAGTCCAGCCCAAGTTCTATCATCTGGTCGTTGTCAACCAACGACGGCGAACCGCTTAATGGGTCGATACCTCGCTGGGTCTTAGGGAAGGCAATAACGTCGCGGATACTCGAAGCGCCAACAAGAATTGCCAACAAACGGTCAACTCCAACAGCGAATCCGGCGTGAGGTGGCGTGCCGTAGCGGAGGGCTTCGAGGAACCACCCGAAACGGGACTCCCGTTCCTCTGGGGAAATACCGAGAGTATCGAAGACCTGCGTCTGAACAACGGGGTCATGGATTCTCACAGATCCGGATCCCAGCTCAGAGCCGTTCAAGACCAAGTCGTAGGCCCGCGCAAAAGCGTTCTCAGGATCGTTGATCATCTGGTCGATGCTTTCTGGCTGAGTGAAGGGATGATGGGCCGGCGACAATCCGCCATCCTCGTGCACGTCGAAGACTGGGAACTGGGTGATCCAAACAAACCGCAGTTCCTCATGGCCTGTCGGCTGGCCCAAATCGACTCTGAGCTGCCCGAGTACCTCAAGCGCGTTGCGGGTGGGCCCAGCAACAATCAGCATTAGATCGCCTTCGACCGCTTCCAGCTGAGCGATAACAGCCTCCTTCTCACCGTCAGAGAGGAACTTCGCTACCGGAGACCGCCAGGTGCCTTCCTCACAGAAGGCCCAGACCAAGCCCTTAGCCCCAAGTGACTTCGCCTGGTCGATGAGTTTGTCCAGCGCCGACCGGGAAAAGTCCCTGGGCCCAACGTTGATACCACGGACACTTCCACCATCTGCAATGGCGCCTGAGAATCCCTTGAATTCTGTTTCGGAAAAAACACCCGAGAGGTCGTTGATTTCCATCCCGAAACGAAGGTCGGGCTTATCGGACCCAAACCGGTGCATGGCTTCAGTCCAGGTCATCCGCGGGATTGGCAGCGACGGCGCCTCGCCTCGGACCGCAGCAACCCCCGCAGAGACCGCCGTCTCGATGGTTTGCATGACGGCCTCTTCATCCCAGAAAGAACCTTCGATATCGAGCTGCGTGAACTCGAGTTGTCGGTCAGACCGGAAATCCTCATCTCGGTAGCACCGAGCGAACTGGAAGTATCGATCGATGCCACCCACCATCAACAATTGTTTGAAAATCTGGGGCGACTGAGGGAGCGCGTAGAAGCTCCCCTGCTGCAGCCGACTAGGTACCAGCATGTCTCGGGCACCCTCTGGCGTGGACGCTATCAGAGTGGGGGTTTCCACCTCCATGAATGACATATCGTCCAGAGACCGCCGCATGGCAGCGGTTGCCTTGGCCCGTGCCTTCAGGTTGGCAGCCATAGTGGGGCGCCTGAAATCCAGGTACCGATAGCGCAACCGAATAAGTTCATCCACGTTGAGCCTGTCATCGACCATGAAGGGCAAAACGTCGGATGCCGAAAGCACCTCCACGTCCGATGCATTCACTTCGACCAACCCGGTTGCCAAGTCCTTGTTCTGGGTCCCTTCGGGGCGAGCTTGCACTCGCCCGGTGACCTTGACGCAATACTCCATCTTGAGCTCGGCGCCGACCGGCAACTCTGCGGGATCGAGCACTACCTGCACGAGGCCCGATGGGTCGCGAAGATCAAAGAAGATCACTCCCCCCATGTCTCGGGACCTAGAAACCCAGCCACCTAGGACAACCTCTGAACCCGTCTCGGCATCAGCAATCTCGGCTGCATATGTTGTTCTTAGGATTTCAGACACTGGGGTATCTCCTCGACTGTCACGTTCTGTTCTTCTCCGGAGCGGATGTCGCGACATAGGACCCGTCCAGTTTCAAAATCTTCGGCGACGATGACGACCCAACTGACACTCGTCTTGCGCACCGCTTTCAACTGGGCGTTCAAACTACGCCCTCCCCCCACAGAGTCGACGTTCAAGCCGTCTTGGCGCAGTTGTGAAACGACAGTCGCAACAGCATCTTGGAACTCGGGAGCACCAACGACCATCAGTTCGATGGTGCTCGTAAGCGACTGGGGACCCATCGCCAAGATGATTCGATCAATGCCCATGGCGAAGCCAACCCCGGGGGCCGACTTGCCGCCGATCACCTCGGCCAGCCCGTCATATCTTCCCCCGCCACCGAGGGCGGTTTGTGCAGCGTCAAAGTCGGTTGCGACAAATTCGAACGCTGTTCGGGTGTAGTAATCCAACCCACGGACCAGTCTCGGGTTCTCCCTATACGGGACGCCCAGGAGGTCAAGACGCACTTTTACCGCCTTGTAGGCAGCAATACTCGCCTCGCCCATGGAATCAATGGGGGCTGGGGCCCCTTGGGTAATTTTTTGGCAAACCTTGCAATCGAGCACGCGAAGCGGGTTGATTGCCAACGTCTCCACACTGTCGGTGCAAAGATCGTCGATGCGGTCAGTGAGCCACGCGCTGAGCAGTGCCGAGTAGGCGGGTCGCTCATCTGGGTCGCCAAGAGTGTTGATCTCGATCTACACCGCAGGGACACCAAGATCCATCAGGAACCGATAACCCAGCTCGATGATTTCCGCGTCCGCTTCTGGCGAATCAGCGCCCAAAATTTCTGCACCGACTTGGTAGAACTGGCGCCGCCGGCCCTTTTGGGGCCGCTCGTATCGGAACATTGGACCTGAGTATGCGGCCTTCCAGACTCCGCGAATGCCCGCATTGAGGTATGCCCTCACAAAGGAGGCCGTGCCCTCGGGGCGGAGCGACAGCGACCGACCACCGTTATCTTCAAACGTATACATCTGTTTTCGGACCACTTCGGTGCTCTCGCCAACGCCGCGTTCAAAAAGTTCGGTTGCTTCAAACATGGGAGTCATCCCGAGGTCGAAACCGAAGCGTTCAGACCACGAGTCCCAGGTGCGCAGCACACGGCGCCAGACCCGGGAGTCTGGAGCGAGAATGTCATCGGTGCCTTTAGGCGGTGCAAGGTTCATGGAGTCATCTTGGTGATTGGTAAGCAGCCCAAATCTTAGTCCGGCAAGCAGTCAGTGCCGTCGGAGCATTCTTAGCCAGCCCAGCCTTCTCTGAACGGGTTGGACCGACGCTCCACCCCAATTGAGGTGGGTGGACCATGCCCGGGCATCACCACAGTGTCATCGTCAAGCGTCATGATCTGTTGTCTCATCGATGCAAACAGCTCAGAGGTTGAACCTCCTGGGAGGTCGGTCCTACCAATGCTGCCGGCGAACAGCTGGTCACCACTCCACAACACGGCCTCTTCGCTGTCCACAAAGCAACAGTGCCCTGGCGAATGGCCAGGCGTGTGGAGCACCTCAAGAGAGAGGCCCGCAAGCTCAAGAGTCTGCCCAGCCGCCAGCGGTTCGCGAACCACCGGGGCATCAAAGCGACCATCCGGTGTGACGCCCATGAGACCGCGTAATTGTTCCATTGGAGCCAAAGTCAGGAAGTCATCGTCAGCATGCACGTACGTTGCAGCCCCGGTGAGATCGAAGAGTTCTCCTGACCCACCCATGTGATCAATATGGCCGTGGGTAAGCAGAACGGCCTCCGGATACAGATCGTGCTTGGCCAATAACGAAGCAATGGCTCCTACATCAGGTGGAGCGTCGATCACCACGCAGGGGCCCGCGGTGTCCTTGGCGACTATGTAGGAGTTTGTTTCTGCAATCCAGAGAGTTTGCGATACGTTGAACATCGCTCTACTCCGCTAGACGTTTTGGAAGAATTCGTTCGGCCTCGAACACGCCTTCCACACCCCGAAGATAGGTGAGGAGCCGCTGAATCTGGGAGGGGTCGCTCAACTCCACCTCATAGCGCAGCAACGCGACCAAGTCCCGGCCAGTGGCCGACGACGAAGCGAGGATGTTCCCCCCAAGATCTGAAATTGCCGAGGTCACATCTCGGAGCAGCCAGCTGCGGTCGAGCGCTTCAACATGGATCCAGACGGAGAACACGGTCTCCACCGACTCTGACCAACCAACATCGACGAGTCGATCACTATCGAAATTCCCAATGTTGAGACAGTCTGAGCGGTGGACCGAAACCCCTCGGCCAATCGTAACGAAACCGATTACGTCGTCGCCCGGCACAGGAGAGCAACAACGCGCAACGCGGGCAAACATGTCCTCAAAGCCTTCCACCACAATGCCGACGCCTTGCGGCTTGGACCGACGGACGCGTGGCGCCTCAAGAATCGTCTCGGGCTCGAGATCGGGTTTCGACTCCTCCGGCTGCACAGAGCGAACAACTCGAGTCGCTACCAGGGCGGCGGTGATCCCACCTTCGCCAACGGCCTGGTACATGGCCTGAATATCTGAGTACTGAAGCTCTTGGCCAACATCGGCAATGATGTTGTCTCGCTGCTTGTTCGAGAGTCCAAGGCCGGCCTTCCTGATGAGCTCGTCGACCTGTCCCTTGCCAGCCTCTCTCGCAGCCTCCTTCTGCTCCCGCTGGAACCACTGTTTGATCCGCCCGCGGGCACGAGAGGTTGAAACAAACCCTGCCCAGTCACGACTTGGACCGGTCTCCTTTTTGGAGTTCAGAATCTCGATTACGTCGCCAGACTCCAAAACAGTATCGAGCGGGACCAGCCGTCCGTTTACCCTGGCTCCAGTGGTGCGGTGACCAACCTCGGTATGAACCGCATAGGCAAAGTCAACAGGAGTCGCTCCCTTGGGAAGTGCCATAACGTCGCCAGCTGGGGTAAAGGT
>CAXMSI010000055.1:4911-9596 GCA_964196085.1 uncultured Acidimicrobiia bacterium
AGGTGAAAACCTCATCGTCGTAAAGGTCAAGTTTCATGGCATTCAGGAATTCTTCTGGGTCAGTTGACTCTTCCTGCAGCAGCCTGAGATCGGCAAGCCATGGCACATCTGAAGCGTCAACGCCCTCCTTGTACCGCCAGTGCGCAGCAATCCCGTACTCAGCACGCTCGTGCATGTCCCACGTTCTCACCTGCACTTCAAGAGGCTTTCGCGACGGCCCAAGCACGGTGGTGTGCAGTGACTGGTAGTAATTGAACTTCGTCATCGCTATGTAATCTTTGAATCTGCCGTGCAGCGGGGTCCACTGTCCGTGCACAATGCCCAGGGCCGCATAACAAGCTGCCTCATCAGCAACGATTACTCGAATGCCGATAAGGTCGTGAATCTCCTCAAAAGTCTGGCCCTTCATCATCTTTCGATAGATGGAGTAATGATGAGTCCAGCCTCAAGCATCAGGCTGCGGATAGTCGCCGTAGCCTCTTCAATAACTTCATCCCGCTGCGGAGAGCGCTTCCGGATTTGGGCAGAAATCTCTGCGTATGGACCCGGATACAGAATCTGAAAACAGATCTCTTCCATCTCATGTTTGATATCTTGGGCGCCGAGCCTATGTGCCAACGGGGCATACACCTCAAGGGTTTCCCTGGCGATCCGAGCCTTGGCATCATCTGACATGAAATCAAGCGTTTTAACGTTGTGCAAACGGTCGGCGAGCTTGATGAACAGGACTCGCACGTCCTTTGCCATGGCGACAACCATCTTGCGAATGGTGGCCGCCTGTTGCTCGGCCTTGCTCCCGAACTTGATTCGTTCTAGCTTCGTGACACCATCAATGAGGTGAGCCACGGCTTCGCCGAACTGTTGTTCAATGTCATCGAGGGAGAGCTCAGTATCTTCTACAACATCGTGTAACAGCGCTGCTGCGATAGTGACATCATCAAGCCCGTAGCTTGCCAACACTTCAGCGACCGAGACCGGATGTTCGATGAAGGGGTCGCCTGACTTTCGCATCTGCCCCTCGTGAGCAGACTCAGCAACCGCGAAAGCGTCGCGAACCAACGTCCCATCCGAGTTTGGATGGTGGACCTGGAACTGCGACAGCACACGGTCCAGCAGGGCAGTGTTCATAGCTTCTTCAACCGCCGGCCAATCAGCCTCATGCGAACTTTGCAGCGTCCCATGACTCTATGGTAGCTCTACTTGGGTCGACGCACCGTGATCGAGTTCCGACTGTCATATCCCGACGATGAGACCTTCGTTCCCGCTGGCTTCGTTGGTGTAAGAGGCTCAGCCTTGGGGCGCCGCTCACGCAATACCGCAAGCAATGGTGCAGCAATAAAGATAGACGAATAGGTCCCGGCAGCGATACCAACAAACAGAGCCAGAGCAAAGTCCTTGAGCGAAGTTGCTCCGAGGAGCCAGCCACCAACTAACAGGAGCGAACCTACCGGCACGAGCGATGTCAGAGACGTCGCAAGTGACCGCATCAGCACCTGGTTCATTGATTTGTTGACCGTTTCGGAGAACTCGGGTCGCTTCTTCGATTTTGCGCCCATCGAACCCAACAACTCGTTCTCGTCGATCTTGTCGTAGATCACCACTGTGTCGTAGAGCGAGTACCCCAAAATAGTGAGGACAGCCACCACCGTTGCGGGAGTTACCTCAAAGGCGAAGAGTGCGTAGACCCCAAAGGTGATGATGAGGTCGTGTAAGAGTGCTGCAATGGCGCCAATGGCCATATTGAGCTCAAACCTCCACGAGATGAAGACCACCACAACTGCAAGGAAAACTCCTAATGCCAGCAACGCCCTCCGTGCGATCTGTGCACCGAAAGTTGGCCCCACCGTCGAGACGTCAGCATCGTCAGAGGAGACACCCAGAATTTCGACGACCAAATCAACGAGTCGTAGCTCTTCGGCTTCAGAGATCTCTTCGCTGCGTACCCGCATGAGTGCGCCGTCATCAAGCTCTTCAATCCGAATTTCTTCGAATCCGCCATCGCCGAGCTCAGCCCTTAACTCTCCAATCGAAAGGCCACTGGCGTTCGGAGCTTGCACCGACGTGCCCCCAACAAAGTCAAGGCTCAGGTTGAAGCCCCGGACGGCAAACGCTAAGAGCCCAACAATCAGCAGCACTGCTGAGAATCGAAACCACAGATTGCGCTTACCTACAAAGTCGTACTTCGTTTCTCCACGGAGCATTTTCCGGAACCAACTCATGTCTTATCCCCCCAAGCTGCGCCTCGGATTGAGAATTTGCCACCTTCGCCGAGTCTCCCAGCTGCCACCATTCCAACCGCATTCTTGGTGAAGTAGCGAGCAATGATGATGTCAAGCACGGTTGCGATCCCCAATGACACAGCAAATCCCTTCACCGGCCCAACGGCAAGAAGCCAGAGTAGGAACGCACCAAGAATCGACACAGTGTCAGCAGTCAGGATCGTCTTGAAAGCCTTGCGGAAGCCAACTTCTGCCGCCTCCGCCACTGTCAGGCCTGCCCGTAGCTCCTCTTTTATTCGCTCGAAGTAGACAATGTAGGAGTCCGCGGTGATGCCCACAGACACGATGATCCCCGTTACCCCGGCCAAGGTAAGTGTGGTCCCGATGGTTCGACCAAGCACGGCAAACACCATCACCAGCAGCGACCCGAAGACCGTGAGGCCAATAACACTCACAACACCGAGCGATCGGTAATACATGAGCAGAACAGAAGCAACCACCAGCAGTCCCAGCGCTCCCGCTTTGAGACCAGCGTCAAGCGAGTCTTCGCCAACCGTCGCAGAGACCTTGTTCAAGCTACTGCGCTCCAGTTGTACCGGCAGTGAGCCATAGCGGAGAACGACAGAAAGGTCTTTCGCCTCGGCTTCGGCGTCGTTGCCGCCGCCGAGAGTGATCACAGCTGAGCCACCGCTAATGGGCTGATTGACTCCAGGAGAGGTGATGACAGTCCCATCGAGCACGATGGCGATCTGGTTGCGAGGATCTCCGCCTGGGAACTGGAAGGCAGCGGCGGTGATTGCCTCGAACTTGTCGGCCCCGTCGCTGTCCATCGTGAGGTTTACTTCCCACCGGCCAGCTTGACCCACAATCGCGATCGCCTCTTCGATCGAGGTTCCGAGCAGGTCCGTGCCCGACAACTGGTAGGCCGTCGTGCCAGCCTCATCGAGGAGCCAAGCATCAGTCGACGGGTCATCGTCGACAGTGAGTTCTACTGAGGATGGCGCGGCTGTGGCGAGCACGGAGCGGAACGACAGCTGCCCTGTC
The DNA here is from genome assembly GCA_964196085.1 of uncultured Acidimicrobiia bacterium. Taxonomy (GTDB): domain Bacteria; phylum Actinomycetota; class Acidimicrobiia; order Spongiisociales; family JAENVV01; genus CAXMPE01. The sequence continues at coordinate 8,175 of CAXMSI010000055.1, forward strand.
GCCCCTAAGACTCGAAGGGCTTCCTCTTGGTCAGTCACCCCAGGCAGTTGTACGAGAACGTTACGGTCGCCTTGTGTCGAGATCTCTGGTTCCTGAACGCCACCAATTCCCTCGATACGTCGCTGCATCACCTCGACAGTCTGATCAAGGAGCTCAGGCGGAGTGCCTTCGGGAGCAGTCAGGATCGCTGAGATCCCACCCTTGAGGTCGAGACCCAACTCGGGAAGGAAGTCGTTGGTCGCCCCAAATCCCAAGCTACCCCAGGAGAGGGCTAGGACAAGGATCAACCAAATAACGCGTTTCATGCGTCATCCTGGTCTGAAACAGATATCACCTTGCCAATAGCCCGCCGTTCGACTCTCAGTGATCCGCCATCCTCGGTGGCGAAGACAACGGAGTCATCCTCGACCTCGGTAACTATCCCATGAAGTCCGCCAATGGTTCGAATCTCCGACCCAACCAACACACTATCTCGAACAGCCTTGGCTGCCGCCGAGCGCTTCCGCTGAGGACGGATCATGAAGAAATAAAACAAGAGAGCAAGCACTGCCAGCGGAAGAAAGTTGGCGATGACGCTTGGTTCTGTAGTTGCTTGAGCAAGAAACACGGGGAAACACCTTTGGTTTTGAGTCGGCTGCAGGTTACCTCACCGCGTGGCCAACAATGAACTCAATGCCCACGGCGGCACCTTTACTCCCCTACTGGCGTTGGGAGACCACGGTGTCGCGGAACTCATTGAACGCTCCCTGCTGGATAGCGGATCTGGCGTCGGCCAGCAGACCCAGGGTGTGTTGAAGGTTATGGATTGACAACAACCGGTGGGCGGAGAACTCTTTCGAACGTACGAGGTGCCGGAGGTACGAACGGGAATATCTCTGACACGTAAGGCATGGGCAGGTTGGGTCCAACGGACCGTCATCATCGACGTATGCCTGGACTCGGATGTGGTAATCCCCTTGGCGAGAAAGAACCTTCCCGTGTCTTGCCAGTCGGGTCGGCCACACGCAATCGAACAGATCAGCACCCCTGGCTACCGCATCAAGCACCCCTTCGGTGTCGCCAAGTCCCATCACGTAGCGCACCTTGTCCACTGGAAGCTCTGCAATGGTTGCGTCAAGCGCTACGTTTCGATCTTCAGCGCTCTCCCCCACTGACAACCCTCCAATGCCAAAACCGACAAAGCCCAAATCAGCGGTTGCCCTGGCAGACATAGCTCGAAGCTCAGGGTCTACACCTCCCTGAATGATGCCGAACAGCGCCTGATCCTCTCTGTCGTGCACCGCAATAGCGCGCTCAGCCCACCGCAGGGTGCGCTCCATGGCACGCTTGACTTCCATGGGATGGGCAGGAAGCCCAATCAGTTCATCAAGGATCATTGCGACGTCTGCGCCAAGTTCTTGCTGCACCCGGACCGCGTCTTCT
>CAXMSI010000056.1:0-9487 GCA_964196085.1 uncultured Acidimicrobiia bacterium
GGTCGTTGCGTCTGACTCTCAGGCTGAATTCGTGGCTCTGTCAGCTGTCACTGCAGGAGTGAAGGAAGTTCGTGGAACCATGCGAGCCGCTCGGCATCGGCTTGAAGAGTTCGAGCGACGTACGGTGTTGTTTCTCGATGAGATTCATCGGTTTTCCAAATCGCAACAAGATGCATTGCTGCCTGGAGTAGAGGACGGCACGGTCATCCTGATTGGGGCTACGACTGAGAATCCGTTCTTTGAGGTGAACGCCCCACTCATGAGTCGAATGACGTTATTCCAGCTCGAACCACTTGATCACGCGGAAGTCGCTGAGCTGGTGAGGCGAGCTGTGGACCACCCCAAGGGGCTCCGCAGAGACGGACTTGGCATTGAGGAGGATGCGATTGGCGCTCTTACCGCCCGGACGGGGGGAGACGCCAGAATGGCGCTCACGACGCTTGAAACTGCTGCAATCCTTGCGCTTGGCCGGGGGGCGACTGCTGTTGAAGAGCAGGATGTTTCTGAGGCCATGCAGCGACGGATAATTCGCTACGACAAGGGCGGGGACCAGCACTACGACGTAATTAGTGCCTTTATCAAGTCCATGAGAGGTTCAGACCCTGATGCGGCGCTCTACTGGCTTCACACCATGCTTGCTGCTGGAGAGGACCCAAAATTTGTTGCGCGCCGCATGATCGTGTTCGCCTCTGAGGATGTGGGTCTGGCCGACTCGAACGCTCTAGGCGTTGCGGTGGCTGCCTCCGACGCCCTGCAGTTTGTGGGCCTCCCAGAGGCTGCTTTTGCGATGACTCATGCGGCGTTGTATCTGTCGCTTGCGCCCAAGTCCAACAGTGTCACGACCGCAATGGGTGCAGCCCAAGGAATGGTTGAAGGGCAGAGCACTGTTTCAGTGCCAATACACCTGCGTGACGGCCACTACCAGGGGGCTGCAACGATCGGGCATGGAGACGGATACCGGTATCCCCATAGCTACCCGGAACACGTTGTCCCTCAGGACTACTTTCCGCCCGAAATTGGCGACCACACGTTCTATCAGCCAAGCGAGCAAGGTATCGAAGCGCGGACCAAGGAGCGTCTCCAACACTACGACGAACTCGCCAAGCGGAACCGAGCTAGGGACTGACAGGGGCTCGGCTGTTGGTTGCCACTCGGGTCCGTGGGCGAGTTCGGACTCCGGAATTGCTGACTCCCAAGTTAGACTCCAGTCTCAATGTCACGACCAACCACTTCCAATGAATTGAGAGCCTCGTTTATCGAGTTCTTCGCTGCGAAGGCTCACGCCGTCAGGCCTTCTGCTTCGCTGATCCCAACGGACCCAACACTGATGTTGAACAATGCCGGAATGGTGCCGTTCAAACCATATTTTCTCGGGGAGGAGGCCGCTCCGTGGGATAGAGCGGTGACCTCACAAAAGTGTGTACGAACCATCGACATCGATATCATTGGCACCACGGACAGGCATCTGTCCTTCTTTGAAATGCTGGGGAACTTCTCCTTTGGCGACTACTTCAAGTCTCAGGCAGCTGAGTTTGCCCACACGTTCCTTCTCGACGTGGTCGGACTTCACCCCGAGCGCCTTTGGTATACCGTGCACGAATCTGATGACGAAGCCGAAGCCATCTGGATCAACGAGATTGGGATCGCGCCAGAGCGGGTGCAGCGTGGGGGACGAGACAACTTTTGGCAGATGGGCGTTGCTGGCCCCTGTGGGCCCAGTTCGGAGATCTTTTACGACCGAGGCGAGCAATACGGCGAAGGTGGTGGTCCTTTGCTACCTGACGGTGAATCGAACCCCAATGCTGAAGACCGATTCGTGGAGATATGGAATCTGGTGTTTATGCAGAACATTCAGGATGTTCCCTATCACGTGGTTGGCGACCTTCCGTCGAAGAATATCGACACAGGGATGGGCCTGGAGCGCCTCGCGATGGTGGTTCAAGGAGTAGAAAATGTGTTCCTCACCGACCTCCTCCGACCAGCAATTGATCGCGCGGCACAACTCACAGGATCGACATACGGAGCTGATGAAAAGGTAGATGTCTCACTTCGGATCATGGGTGATCACGCGAGGACAGCGGCAAGTCTCGTTTCTGATGGCGTCGTGCCGTCGAACGAGGGTCGGGGCTACGTGCTGCGACGGCTCATCCGTAGGGCTGTGCGCCATGCGTGGAGCTTGGGTAGTCATGACCTTGTCATGGCCGACATGGCCGAAGCTGCCGTTCTCATCCTTGAGGGCGGCTACAGCGAGATGCGTGACAACTTAGAGTTCATAAAGACAATGCTGTCTCGTGAGGAACAACAGTTCCGACGGACCCTCGCGTCAGGGCAAAAGGCGCTCGACGAAGCCCTCCTGGAGGTTGATAGCGAGATTCCTGGTGCTGTCGCCTTTCGCCTTCACGACACATACGGATTTCCTATTGAAGTGACGCAGGAAATCGCATTAGAGAAGGGCTACACCGTTGACTTGACCGGCTTCTCAGAGGCCATGTCGGAGCAGAAGGCCAGGGCGCGAAAGCATTGGAAAGGCGCTGAAACAGCATCCAAGGAGGAGGCCTACCGCCGAATTCTGGATGTTATTGGAAGCACTGATTTCAAGGGCTACGAGGCTGAACAGTCACAGGCTCGCATCCTGGCGATCGTCCAAGATGGCGAACAAGTAGATAGTGCAGAGTCAGGTCAGGACGTTGAAGTGTTTCTCGACAACACGGTGTTCTACGCTGAATCAGGTGGCCAGATTGGCGACATTGGTCGCATTGCGACTCAGGCAGGCATCGTTGAGATCAGCGACACCCAACACGCTGTACAAGGCTTATTCGGACACCGAGGTGTCGTTGCTTCTGGGTCGGTTGCTGTTGGGCAGGAGGCTTCACTCAGCATTGACTCCATGCGCAGAGATCGCATCCGCAAGTCACATACTGGAACTCATATTCTCCATTGGGCACTTCGTGAGGTACTTGGCAAACACGTCAAGCAAGCCGGTTCATTGGTAGAGGACGGGAGGCTCCGTTTCGACTTCTCTCACTTTGAGGGTATGACTTCTGAGGAGTTTGGCGCTGTCGAGTCACTGACCAACCAGCGTATCATTGCAAATCAACAGGTTGCCACCGAGGTCATGGGTCAGGACGAAGCCAGAGAGCAGGGAGCCGTTGCTTTCTTCGGCGACAAGTACGGCGACAAAGTTCGAGTTGTATCAATCGGTGGCTACTCCGTCGAGTTCTGTGGCGGTACCCACACTGGGAGCGCTGGTGCTGTTGGCCCAGCCGTCATCTTGAACGAGTCGTCAATTGGCTCCAATCAACGACGGCTAGAGGTCCTGGTCGGCGATTCAGCATACGAGCACCTGTCCACGGTCCGGTCAGATCTGTCAGAGGCTGCTCGACTGCTGAAAGTGATTCCCTCTGAGGTGCCCGATCGAGTTGCTGCGATGCTCGACCGCTCGAAGGTCCTCGAGGGGGAGCTCTCAAAGGTTCGAGACACACAAAGAGGCGCTGAGGCCAAGCAGCTGGCCGAGGACGCTATAGCTGTAGGCGATCACAGGTTCGTAGTTGCGCGTCACGACGGCATGCGACCAGATGAAATGCGAAGACTTGCTCTCGAGATCCGAGGACACCTGGCGTCAGGAGTTGTTGTTGTAGGGGGAGAGGTTGCGACAAAGGGAGCGGTGGTTGTTGCTGTTTCTCCGCATCTCACCGACAAGGTCAACGCTGGTGAAATAGCTGGAGCGGCTGCGCGGGCTGTAGGAGGAGGCGGTGGCCGAGACCCAGAGTTAGCCCAAGCTGGCGGCCCAAATGGAGCCGAAATTGACGCCGCCTTAGACATTGCGAGAGAGGCCATTGGCAACGCGCTCCGCTAGTGGATCGGGTGCGGCCCTTGGGCTGGACTACGGTACGGTGCGGGTCGGTGTCGCAATCTCTGATTCGCTTCGAATTACCACGAGGCCCTTGACCGCTCTGAATGCGACCAACCTGATCGAAGAGCTCGGAGCCGTGCTCGAGAGGCATCCAGTCACAACCATTGTTGTTGGGCTGCCAGTGTCGCTCGCGGGAATCGAGGGAGCCTCTGCTCAAGGAGCCCGAGCAATGGCAAAGGCAGTAGAAGAAGCCTTTGGACTAGCCACAGTGTTCGCCGACGAGCGGTTTACGACCACTCGGGCCGAAGAGATCTTGGAGTCACAGATTGGCGATCCTAAGGAGCGGCGCAAGAAAGTAGACGCCACTGCAGCAGCGGTAATGCTTGAGGGTTGGCTGAGCGCGCAGCGAGCAGCCCAAAGCCTTCCAGCCCGGTACAGGGTCATCGATCCTCAGTAGGTCGGCAGTCGTGGCGAAAGCCACCTGTTTATTCGGACGTATGGGAGAATTGTCTTATGGCCGATCCACAAACACCTGCTTGGCTCCGGCCAATAATCATCACTTCCACGGTTGCAGTGGTGCTGATTGGCGGGTTCAGCGCAGCCAAGAAGCTGGCGGCCTTCGCTGACGATCTCGCGCCATCGGACACAAACGTGAGCGGAGTCGTTCCTGGTTTGGTTGTTGACTTTGTCGTTGCACCCGGTTCGGTCGCACGTGATATTGCCGCCCAGCTTGCGGCCGCCGGAGTGATTGCTGACGCCGATCTATTTGAGGCGGCAGTCGAGGACGTTGGAGCGGCAAGCTCACTAAAGGCTGGGGCGTATGAGTTGGTCTCGGGGATGGAACTCAACGAAATCATCTCGGTGCTCGCTCGTGGACCAGCTGCCGAGAGCTATCGCGTCACGATCCCAGAAGGGCTTCGGCTAGACGAGATTCTCACCCTGCTGGCCGCAGAAACGCCACACACAAGAGAGGAGCTCGAGGGAGCGCTGACTGATGGCCTGGCTTCTTCGCTGCTCCCTGAAGGAGCAACGACGATTGAAGCATGGGAAGGGCTTTTGTTCCCAGACACCTACGAGTTTGCCGCCGACGGCTCTGCACGGGCGGTGATGCTGAAACTAGCTGAGACGATGGAGTTGCGGGTGGAATCGGTGGACTGGACGAAGCTAGAAGCTTTGGGCTTGACTCGTTACGATGCCATCATCATTGCCTCGCTCATTGAGTCGGAGGCAAAGCTCGACATCGACCGTCCCAAGATTGCTTCGGTCATCTACAACCGACTTGACATTGACATGCGATTGCAAATTGATGCAACTGTCCTGTATGCCATGGGTAAGCGAGGGATTGGGCTTTTGCTTAGTGACCTGGAGATCGAATCTCCCTACAACACCTATTTGATCGATGGTCTGCCTCCCGGCCCGATCGGCGCACCTCGGTTGGCCTCACTCCAGGCTGCAGCTGATCCGTTAGCTTCTGACTTCTTGTTCTATGTGCTCACCAACCTCGATGGCACCCACTCGTTCACCGCTTCGTACGACGAGTTCTTAGTGTTCAAGAACCAAGCCAAAGATGACGGTGTCCTCCCGTGATCAAGCGGCTAGTGGTGCTGGGAGATCCTGTGTCGCATTCGCTTTCGCCAGCAATCCACAATGCAGCCATTGCAGAGCTGGGTATTGATGCTGTGTACTCGAGTCAACATGCTGACCGAGACCAGATGGCTGTTGCCGCAGCTGAGATGAGATCGGGTGAGCTGTACGGCGCCAATATCACCATGCCCCATAAGGCGCTGGCTCGTGACCTATGTGACGAGCTAGATGACAGTGCCCGGGTGGTTAATGCGGTCAACACCTGGGTAGCGAGAGGCGGCGAGCTCGTAGGGCACTCCACTGACTCGCGCGGCGTCTTGTACGCATGGCAGCAGGCTGGTCTCCCCAACTCGGGCCCCGTTGTCGTTCTGGGGGCTGGCGGAGCGGCTCGCGCTGCCGTTGCCGCCCTATCGGGAACACACGAAGTGTGGCTTTCAGCTCGCCGCCCTGATGCCCTAGACGGCCCAGGGTTTTCAGGAGCCACTGGCCAAGTCCCTTGGGGGCTGCCAATGATGGGCGCCGTGTATGTGAACGCCACCCCGGTGGGTATGGCGGGGGAGTCGCTGCCCGAATCGCTCCTTGATACCGCTGTCGGGTACTTTGAGATGATCTACGCCAAGGACACTCCCGCAGAATCTGCCATGTTTGATCGGGGTCTTCCTGTTGGTCGGGGCATTGATATGTTGCTTGGCCAAGCAATGGCCTCATTCCAGCTTTGGTTTGGTGTTTCACCGAAAGAAAGCGTGATGCGGGCGGCATTAACCCCTTAAGCCGTTCGCATTCTGCGCCGAAACCTCCAGTAGAAGGAGGTGAGCAGTTGGCGCTGAACGGAAATCTTGACGCCTTTCCACTACCAGAAGTACTACGTCTTTTAGCCCGGTCCCAGCAGACCGGAGTGTTGGTCATTATGACTAACAGCGGCGAGACGCGGGCCTACCTGGAAGATGGGCAACTCATGTTCGCCTGTGATGGCGAAGCTGAAACGCTTCGTCATGGGTTGGTCGTCGGAGGCCTTGTCCGCGAGGACGTTTGGACCGACATCATGGATGGAACCCTTCTCGCTGAGGAGGGCCTGAGCCCCGACGGCTCAATTCCTGCCCTCCAAGACCGCGTATTTTCGGTGTCGGTGGATGCTTTTGTTGAAGCTTTGAAGAGTGACAACGCAGCATTCGAGTTCGAGGACGGTGTAACAACGGGACTCCAACTTTCGAAGTCGGTCGATATTGATGAAGTAATCACCGCCACAGAAGACCAGTTTGAGCATTGGCAGGCACTGTCAGAACAGCTCCCTTCGCGAGCAACAAAGCTGAGACTCTTCGACTCCCTCCCTGATACAGCCGGCGAGATCATTCTCTCTGCAGCTGAGTGGGCCGGAATTGCCGCGGTTGCCGAGTATAAAACCAGAGCTTCGATTGCGCGAAATACTGGCTGGAGCGACTACGAGGCGTCTGTCTCATTGGCCGGGTTGTTTGAGTCCGGCCTGGTCGAGGTCGTTACGAGTGCCAACGGGCGTCCGGTCGAAGTATTCTCGGAGGCAGGAAAGTCTGAGAAGGCCGCGGGTGCTGATCCTGAGTTGACTGATGCAGATGCCGTGATGGCAGGCCTTGTCACAGAGGAGAACGGATTGGCAGAATGGGGCAATGAGCTTGATGCGATTGCTCCATCGATTGAGATTCCCGAGAAGTCACTTGCTCCGTTGGTAGGTTCCGACGAGGCCTCGGCTGCGGCTGAATTTACGTCAGTGGACGACTTCAGTTTCGAACTTCAAGGGCTTGGCGAGAGGAACACACTCGAAAGAACCCGTCCAATTCGCGATGAAGATATCGCCGCTGCAGCGGAGAACGTCGAACTGCCGCTGAGTGCCCTTTTGGCTGAGCACGCTATTGAAGAGGTTCAGGTGCTCGCAAGGTCATACGAACCGGCCGTGGCTGGGTCAGAAGCTAACGAAGAAGCCTTTCTCTTCAGAGAAGAGGTGTTGTCTGAACCGCTCGGTTATCAGCTAGCGAACGACGACGCCAGCAACCAAGATTTCGAGACAGTGGACGCACCAGAATCCGAGGGCAAGCAGGACTCTGAGCCTTCGGTTGACAAGTCTGCAATATACGAGCCCGAAGTGTCGAGCCTTTTGGGCGCCGAGGATGAAGTTGATATAGATGCCGATGTGATTGCGAGGTCGCACCCAGAGCTCGAACCCGAGGTTGAGCCTGAGTTCGTGCTTGCCTCCGATGGCGAGCTCGAGCTTGAACAAGTGCCTGAGGCCTACGACGAACCGCAGCAAGACCTGGGGCCAGATGTGGAATCCGATGGGCGACTTGAGCCCGATGTGGTGCTCGACTCTGCCGACGATTCGGAGCCTGACCAGGTGCTCGGCGTTGATCTTGGTATCGGCTTGGAGCCTGAAGCTGAGTTTGAACCTGAGCTCATCGTTGAGGTGGAAGCCGAACCTGAACCAGCTCCAGAACTCGAAGCTACCCCTGACGTGGAACCCGGACTCGAGCACGAGCTGATCCTTGAGGCTGGTTCTGACTCAGAGCTCGGTGATAGGTTGGTGATTGACGACGACGATCTGCTCGACGCTGTTGCTGTGGATGTGAGCGATGGTGTTGTAGAGACAGCTCTAGATCCGTCTTCCGATCTCTCGGGCCTTGGCGCTTCGCTTCGGACCTGGTTGGCATCTGATACTCAAGACGAACCAGACGAACCAGACGAACCAATCGAGGACGACGTTGAAGAGGACGACTCACTCGACGACAACCTCAACTCAGTGATTGGTGAGATGGGGGATGTCTCAGACACTCTTTCCCTCGAATTGATTGAGGGAGAGTCTGAGTTGCTCGATGTCGATCCCGGGCTTGCCCCCTCCGATCTTGACCTTGCTGGCCTCGTTGCTGGGCTTGAAAAGGTGGAGCCCATCGGAGAAGACGAGATCGCTCAAGATGACTCGCCATCTGACGATAGTTCAGATAGAGAAGAGACAGCGACCAACTCTGAGCCGCCAACTGACCCCAAACCCGGTCCAACACGGAAGCGGCGGAGTCGAGGGTTGCTATCAAGAGAATTGAGCTCGCTGAACGACTAGGGCGAGCAGACGCTTGGCGAGGAAGCATGACCGAAGAAGCCGGAGAACTTGGAGCGCTCCTTCTTGATGAAGGGCTCATTGACGATGACTCTCTTCAACAAGCTGCAATCGATGCCGAGAAGAAGGGTAAGTCTCTCGGCCGCTACATGGTCGATTCCAAAATCATCTCTGAGACAGACTTAGTCACTGCGTTGGCTCACTCCATCGGCTTTGAGTTCGTTGACATCTCTGGGGTCACTGTAGACCCAGCCGCTGCCGCCTTGTTCCCTGAAGCCCTTTCGCGCCGATATGGTGCAATCCCCTTCGCCTTTGAGAACGACAAGCTGCTGGTCGCTCTTGCTGACCCGGGCAATGTGCTGGCGATCGATGACATCCGAGCCGTCACAGGTCATGATCTCGACGTCAGGGTTGGTCTCAAGGTCGACATCCTCGAGGCACTTCGGGCCCAGGGAGGGCTTGATGACTCGGTCAGCGACTTTGTATCGGGTGACGACCTTATCGAGTCAGAGGACCTCGCCGCAGCGGAGGAAGCGTCTGAGGACGCCCCGGTCGTGAAGCTGGTCAACATGTTGATCACAAAGGCTCAAGCAGACAGAGCGTCAGACATCCACATTGAACCCAATGAGAAGGACCTTCGAATCCGTTACCGCATTGATGGCGTGTTGCATGAAGTCATGCGGACGCCACGCAACATTCATCCCGCGGTTGTCAGTCGACTCAAGATCATGGCCGATATCGACATTGCCGAGCGGCGTCGCCCACAAGACGGGCGAATTAGTGTTCGAATGAATTCCGGAACGATCGACCTCCGGGTGTCGTCGTTGCCAACGATTTATGGCGAAAAGATCGTCATGCGAATCCTCGACAACTCCACGGCGATGCTCGCTCTCACGGACCTTGGTTTTGAGGCAGACACCCTAGAAAAGTATGAGAGCGCCTACAGCAAGCCGTACGGCACGATTCTCGTAACC
>CAXMSI010000057.1:0-235 GCA_964196085.1 uncultured Acidimicrobiia bacterium
GCAGAGGACGCCCTCGACTCGACCGGCTTGGGTGTGGTCGGCTTCGATTTAGCCGGACCCGAGATTGGATTCCCAGCCGACAACCACCTAGAAGCCTGCCAAATCATAAGGGAAGCAAATCTCGGCCTCACCATTCACGCGGGCGAAGCAGACGGGTTGGAATCCATTTGGACGGCACTACAAGTGTGTGGGGCTCACCGCATCGGTCACGGCATCCGGATCATGGATGACTGCG
>CAXMSI010000057.1:274-9436 GCA_964196085.1 uncultured Acidimicrobiia bacterium
CACCCTATTGGGCCTCTCTTCCGCGCTGGTTTTAACGTTTCGCTCAACACCGACAACCGACTGATGAGCCAAACCTCAATGACCCGAGAGATGCAAGAGTTGGTGGAACATCAAGACTTCACCTCAGCAGACCTGCAACAGCTCACCACGAACGGTGTCATGAGCTCCTTCGCCCCACTAGATCTCAAGCTAGACCTATTGGACCGCATCAGCCAGGCCTACTCCTCCTGAAATTCGAAGCTAGGGCCCTCCGGCTAGATGTTCCCCGAGACACCTCTGTAAACCAGCCAGATACCGACTGCCAGCATCAATAACGTCGAGCCGACGATAGAGATTCGCAGCCATCGATCCGGAAGACGTTCTCGCGTCTTGCCCAAGCCCACGGCGAAAGCCACCTTTACACCGACCATGCCCGTGTAGAACACACCAAGCCACAAGACGCCATAGTTCGGTCCTTGATCCCAGACTTCTCGTAGGAGGTGTGCACCGACACCCAACCAAAAGATCCAGGGGTTCGGGTTCAGAATGTTTACAACACCACCCTTTACGAAATCTCGCCACGGTCGATCTGACTCCTCTGCCGGATCAACGCTGTCCTCGGTAGCACGCAGCCCCTGGACAGATAGGCCGATGAGGAAAAGCCCGCCGATCACCGCGAGAACCCGGGCCACTGTGTCAGACATTGTTGCCGCCACCCACAGGCTGAGAAGGACGGCGGGAAGGTCAGAGATCAGTGGTGCAAAGGCGAGTCGCAGGGCCGGCTTGGTGCCCCGCTTGAGAGCCGTCGCAACAATCAACGAGTGCAGCGGGCCAGGGGTGAGACCAGCTGCAATCCCAAGCCCTAGAGCTGTCAGCAGCTCTCTCATCTTCGCTCCTCCATCAAAAGCAAAGGCCCCAGCTGATGCCTACTCGACACTTCGCCAGAGCCCCGTGCTACTTCCTTCGGCTAGGCCAAGCCTGCCTTCACCATTGCTTCCATCATGGCCGTTCCCATGTCAGTTGGGGTGGCTGCGACTACTACACCGGCAGCCTCCATTGCTGCAATCTTGTCAGCAGCAGTTCCCTTCCCCCCAGAGATGATCGCACCGGCATGGCCCATGCGCTTTCCGGGAGGGGCAGTCGTGCCGGCAATGAACCCTGCGACTGGCTTGGTCATATGCGCTGTAATCCAATCAGCAGCCTCTTCCTCAGCTGTGCCGCCAATCTCACCAATCATGATGACACCCTCGGTATCGGGGTCGTTATTGAAGAGTTCAAGGCAGTCGATGAAGTTGGTTCCGTTAACCGGATCCCCACCAATGCCGATAGCCGTGGTTTGACCGAGGCCGTTGGCAGTCAACTGGTGGACTGCCTCATAAGTGAGCGTTCCGGATCGAGAGATGACACCAATACGTCCTGGTTGGTGAATGTATCCGGGCATGATCCCGATGCGGCATTCCTTCGGAGTGATCACCCCCGGGCAGTTGGGACCTACCAGTCGGACGTTCTTGTCAGCCAGGTAGGACTTAGCGCGCACCATGTCATTGACGGGAATGCCTTCAGTCACGCAAACGATGAGCGGCATGCCCGCCTCTGCTGCCTCCATGATGGCGTCAGCAGCAAACGGTGGCGGCACGAACACTACCGAAGCATTGGCTCCAGTTGCCTCCATTGCTTCAGCCACTCCGCCGAAGACGGGAACGTCGACTGAGTAGGAAGCCGCTCGACCGGGGACGCCTGACGGATCAGTCTCTCCGGCGAACTGAATGCTGGTCCCAGCTCTGGACGGGTGGACACCAGCCACAACGTTCGTGCCGTAGGCAATAGACTTGTCAGCATGGAACTGGCCTGTCCGGCCGAGTCCCTGCACCAGGAGTCTGGTCTCTTTACTCACAAGCACGCTCATTTGGTCAACTCCACAATCTTCTGTGCTCCATCTTTCATATCCACTGCTGAGACAAGGGCCAGCCCAGAATCGTCGAGAATCTTTCGGCCAAGTTCGACATTCGTGCCCTCAAGGCGGACAACCAACGGCAGCTTCAGGCCAGTCTCTTTGACAGCGGTGACTACGCCGTTGGCGATGGTGTCGCACTTCATGATGCCACCAAAGATGTTCACGAAGATGCCCTTTACGTTTGGATCACGAGTGATGATCTTGAACGCAGCGGCGACCTTCTCGGCGGTAGCGCCTCCCCCTACGTCCAAGAAGTTGGCGGGCTCTGCTCCGAAGATCTTGATGATGTCCATCGTTGCCATAGCCAGGCCGGCTCCGTTAACCATGCAGCCAATCGAGCCATCAAGCTTGATGAACGAAAGGTCGTGTTGAGCAGCTTCGAGCTCAGCTGGATCTTCTTCAGAAGCGTCCTGCATGGCGGCAATGTCAGGGTGACGGAACATGGCGTTCGAATCAAAACTCATCTTGCCGTCTAGCGCCATAACGTCGCCAGTTGTAGTCACGACGAGCGGGTTGATTTCAACCATGTCGGTGTCCCAGCGAACAGCCGCGGCTGCGAGGGTCTTCATGAACTTCACACCATTCTTGAAGGCATCGCCAGTGAGACCCAAGGCCTTCGCCATCCGAGCGGCCTGAAAGTCAAGCAGCCCGACACATGGATCAATGGTCTCTTTGAGGATCTTTTCCGGGTTGTGTTCAGCCACTTCTTCAATCTCGGTCCCACCTTCGGTGGATGCCATGATGATGTGACGCGAAACGGAGCGGTCAAGAACAACCGACAGATACAACTCGGTCTCGATACCGATGCCTTGCTCGATGTAAAGCGTGTTTACCTGCTTGCCTTCTGGCCCAGTCTGAATGGTGACGAGGGTCGCTCCCAGCATCTTGGTAGCCAACTCTTCGACCTTGGCCTCAGCAGCTTCGATGCCACCATCGAGTCCGTCAAGAACTACGTTCACTCCGCCTAGGTCGGGCCATTCGATGAAGCGGCCCTTACCGCGCCCACCTGCATGGATCTGCGACTTGACCACAACCACTTTGTTACCAGAGGCTTCGATAAGCGGCCGAACAGCAGCCTTCGCCTCCTCGACAGTGGTCGCCACCCGCCCCTGAGGAACCGAGATTCCTCGCTGCCCCATGAGCAGCTTGGCCTGATACTCGTGTACTTTCATTGGTCAGCCTTACGTCAGCTATTCGGGATGTTTAATTCAACCCATTGGGAGATCTCGGCGAGAGGAGTCCCTGGGGTAAAGATTTCAGCGATACCTTGCTTCTTGAGTTCGTCAGCATCGGCGCCGGGGATGATGCCTCCACCAAATACAACAACGTCTTGCATGCCTTGTTCCCTGAGTAGTTCAACCACTCGCGGAAAGAGCGTCATATGGGCGCCAGAGAGTGTAGATAGCCCCACAGCCACGACGTCTTCTTGGACAGCAGCTTCGACCACTTCTTCAGGAGAGAAGTGCAGGCCCGTGTAGATGACCTCGTTCCCAGCGTCCCTGAGGGCACGGGCAATGACCTTCGCCCCTCGGTCGTGGCCATCAAGTCCAGGTTTGGCGATAAGAATACGGCGGGGCATTCGCCCAGAATAGCTGTATCTGGAGGTTCAATCGCTGGATCACCCGCTATTGATTTGAACGGGGAGGCCTGCCCGATGGATCGTGATTTGAGCCAAGCCCGGCCTGCCTTAGACGTGTCTGAGTGGGGCCCAGGCGAGGAGGAGTCTCCTGTCACCACCCCTGTCGAAGCGCACTAGGGCCTCTGTCCGTTCACCTGACCCAGACAACTCTCGGATGACGCCCTCGCCGTAGGTATCGTGGGCCACCCGATCGCCCGTAGAGACGCTCCCGGGTGCGAGCTTGGCACCAGACGGTGCTCGGGGTAACCGGCGCACAGTGTCGCGCTGAACTTTGTGCTCTTCCATAAGGCTGCGAGGGATCTCTTTGAGGAACCGACTTGGGCTGTTGTAATTGGCTCCGCCCCAAAGGCTTCGCTTGGTGGCCAAGGTGAGAAAAAGAAGGTCTTGAGCCCTTGTGATCCCGACATAAGCGAGGCGACGTTCTTCCTCCAGTTGTTCGGGCTCACCAAGCGAACGCATGTGAGGAAAGACCCCCTCTTCAAGGCCAGCCAAAAAGACCACTGGATACTCCAAGCCCTTGGCGTTGTGGATGGTCATGAGGGTGAAGTACCCGGTGTCATCAAGCGAGTCGAGTTCTGAGACCAACGAGACCGTTGCCAAATACTCATGGAGCTGCTCGAACCCTGACAAGTCCTCCCATTCCACCCCATCAATCGGCTGGATTTTGCGCAAGTCTTCGAACTCATCCACGCCCACAAGGAGCTCCCGAAGGTTTTCGACCCGCCCCAGAGCCTCGATCGTGCCGTCGGCCTCAATCTCGGCAACCATGCCCGTAGCTTCAAGCACCGCCTGCATTGCTGGGCCTGGACCGCTACCAGCTGCTTCTGTCACTGACTCCATGACAATAAGGAACTCGGCAATGCTCCGTTGAGCTCGAGAGGTGAGCCGGGTGTTCTCCGCGCTCCTTTTGAGTGCCTCAAAGAAAGTAATCCGATTGGCATCAGCAAAGCGATCCACGTGAGCAACTGAGGTCATGCCAATTGACCTCTTTGGCACGTTAATGATTCGCTTGAGGGCGACCTGGTCGTCGGGATTGACGACAGCTTTGAGGTATGCAACCGCATCTTTGATCTCTCGGCGATCGTAGAACTTTTGTCCACCAACAACCTTGTAGGGAATGGAATGGCGCAAGAACACCGACTCCATCACCCGAGACTGAGCATTGGTGCGGTAAAAGACTGCCATGTCTCGTAGGTCGAACCCTTTGGCCTGGAGTTCCCGGACCCGGTCGGCCACGAACTCAGCCTCATCTTGTTCGTCTTGGGCTTTGTAAAGCTTGATGGAAGCGCCAACACCGAGGTCTGTCCAGAGGTGTTTAGCCCGCTGGCTTCTGTTGTTAGCAATTACAGCGTTGGCAGCATCAAGGATGGTCTCGGTAGAGCGGTAGTTCTGATCAAGGACTACCACCTTGGCGTTGGGGTAATCCTTCTCAAAGTTCATGATGTTGCGCAGGTCGGCGCCACGGAACGCATAGATGGACTGTGCTTCATCACCGACTACGCAAATATTGCCATGTTTAGCTGCAAGCATCGTTACTAGTTCATATTGAGCCTGGTTGGTGTCTTGGTACTCATCAACGTGTAGATACTGAAAACGATTCTGATAGGTTTCGAGTACCTCGGGGAAGGCCTGAAACAGTTGAACGGTGAGCACCAGTAGATCATCGAAGTCGACCGCTGAGGCCTCTTGGAGTCGCTGCTGATAGAGCTTGTAGACCTCGGCGATCTTGTTCTCGTAGAAGCCTGAGGCCTGCTGGGCGTAGGTCTCAAAATCAAGCAGTTCGTTCTTGGCTGACGAGATGGCGCCTTTGATGGCGCGAGGCGGGAACTTCTTGGAGTCAAGGTTCAGCTCGGCAACACACTGTGAAATGAGGCGCTGAGAGTCGGCGCCATCATAAATCGAAAACGAGGCTCGGTACCCGAACCGATGAATCTCTCGACGCAGAATGCGTACGCATGCCGAGTGAAAGGTCGAGACCCACATCGAGCGTGAAACCGGGCCAACAAGCTTTCCAACCCTTGCCTTCATCTCAGCAGCGGCCTTGTTGGTGAAAGTAATAGCCAAAATGGCGCTCGGGCTTACGCCTAGTTCTCGGATGAGATAGGCAACGCGATGTGTGAGGACACGGGTTTTGCCCGAACCGGCGCCTGCAACGACGAGCAACGGACCTTCTGTAGAAGTCACAGCGTCAGCTTGGGCAGGGTTCAGTCCTTCAGTAAGGGAAGGACTATCGAGGGACGAAAAAAGTGGCTCCATCCCCCCGATGTTACCTGCTGGGCGTGACTGAATTACGAGAGCGTAGTTCGCCTATCGCCAGCTGAATCTATCGGGGTTTGCAGCCGAAAGCACAGCCTCAGAGCCGATCTCAGAACCCCGATGGTTCTCAGAAAGTGGGAAGGTCGCACAAAAACGGACACCAGTTGGAAACCGTGACTCACACCACAGGTCCCCACCCATTTGGCGAGTCAGCCGACGTGCAATTGGGAGACCCAACCCAGCACCATCCTTGTTGGAGCTAGAACCTTCATGGCCCTGTTCGAACTGATCGAATACAACCTCCCGCAGATCGTGGGGGACGCCGGCTCCGTTATCCGAGACCACAAGCAAGTAGTGAGTCCCAGCGTAAGACCCTTCGATGGCAATCTCCTCGCCGCCATGGTTCATGGCGTTCGCTAGAAGGTTCCGAATCACCTGACCCGACCGCTTGGGGTCGGCGTAGACCTTTACCCCGGTTGGAACGTTGAGATCGACAACCTTGTCGTGGCCAGGGGCAAAGACCGAGTCCACTAACTCTCCTGTAAGAGCAGAGAGATCCATGATTTCGGGATGGACTTCAAGACGGCCTGCGTCTAGGCGTGGCAGTACCAAGATATCTTCAACGAGGGTTGACAGATGTTCTGCTTCGCGAGTCATGATGCCGAGAAACTCTTTGATCTCGCTGCTGCCAAGCGACCCCCACGTCTCCTGCAGAGCTTCGGCGAACCCGGCAATCGAGGTGAGCGGCGTCCTCAGCTCATGAGAAATCGTCGAGACGAACTCGTTCTTCATTCGAGTTGCCTCGTCGAATGAGTTTCGAGCGGTCCGCATCTGGAGTTGTGCCCACACTACGGATCCAACCGCCAGAAAGACCCCAAATGCCCCTATGCCCAGAGCGACCACAACGGGGATGTTGTCCACGACTACACCGGGGCCTGTTCCACGTTGGTGGCCAAGTCTTGGAGGGTGGAAACAAAGGCACCCTTACGAAGATCAGCCTTGTCGAAGAAGAAGTTGGCGCCCGCTGCAAGAGCTCGCTGTCGGTCGACAGGATGCGCGACTCCAGAGACCATCACGATGGGTATCTCGGCAGAAAGCGACCGAACTTCATCGACGAACTCAATACCGTCTCCATCTTCGAGGTACAAGTCAATTACGACAGCGTCATAGTCAGATTCGCTGAACAGAGCCAGACCGCTCTCCACTCCATCAGTAGCGTCCACATCGAACCCAATCGATGTGAGGCCCGCAATCATGACTTGGCGGACTGCAAGTGAGTCGTCGACTACTAGGACCTTCGGTCGCTGTCCGGGCTGGGGCCGCGGCCGCGAGAGAAGCGCACCGAGGTAGTCAGGATCAATCACAGCAACGGTCTCGCCCCCGCCAAGCACGCCCATGCCAGCCAAGAAGTCAATCCCTGACATCACGCCCCTGAGTCTGCGCAAGGCGGCCTTACGCACTCCGTGAAGGACCGAAATTCCTACGGCGATCCGTGCTCCTCGAGAGGCCAGAATCACAACATGCTGGACCGGGGCACCTGATTCCAGGGCTAGTGCTTCAGAGAGCGAAGCGAAGGGGATACGGCGACCTTCATAAAGGTATTCTGGTTGCCAGAGACCAGGAGAGACACTCGCGGGTTCGAAGTCGTGGACGCCAACAATGCTGGCAACTGGGAGGCTCCACCGCTCGCCGGCGCATTCAATTGAAAGTAGATCCTGAAGTGCCACTGAGCTGGGTACGCGCATTTCAACGCGAGAACCGAGGCCCGGTTGGGTGTCAAAGAGCAACCCGCCATGAGCCATCGAGACAGCCTCACTGACAAGGTCTAGGCCAGAGCCGTCGCCAGAAAAATCTCCTCCGGCAGCAGCCGTTGAGAACCCTCGCTCAAAGAGAGCGCTGGTGAGAACAGCACGCGCTCCCCCAGTCTCAGTGAGTTCGCGTTCGACAGCTTCTGCTTCGACCTGCGTCCAATCGACACCCGATCCGTCGTCGGTCACGACGACTCGGAGAGTTCCTGACTCCTCGGTAAATGAAATGGTCACTTTGCCTTGGCGGCTTTTGCCTGCAGCCACCCTCTCAGCGACAGGCTCAATTCCGTGTTCAACAGCGTTCACTACAAGGTGGCGCAGGGGCTCTCGAAGCAAATCAAGAAGACCACGATCGATCTCAAGCTGATTGCCAGCAATCTCGACAACAACTTCTTTGCCTTGGCGCCTGGCAAGATAGACACCGAGCTGACGAACACTTTGGGTGATTGAGCTCACTTGCTCCATTCCGAGCGATTCGACATCTGACTGAAGTCTCTTCATCTCGCGCAGCAGTCCGTCGGATGCCTTCATCCAGCCTTCCTGATCTCCCGGGCGAATGAATCGTCGCAAAGCGACGACCAGTGCCTCGGCGTCGAGACGCACAGTCGCACCCTGCTCAACCACGGTCCTCAAACGGGGCACCGCTACCCTGACCGTTTCGCCGACCATAAGGCCTCGCCACGTGCCGAGAAGGCCACCGAGGTCGGGTTGGTCGTTGGCAAGAGAATGGAAGGTGGCTTGGGACGTTCCTGCCACGACTCGTTCAGAAACCGATTCTGAGACTGACTCGGACAATGGCTGTTCTACCGCGAAGCGGGCAGCTACAACAGGATGACTGGTCTGGACAGCAGGAACCCAGCTCGACGGAAGCGCCACACCATTGGCGTTACACAGAGCAACGATGTGTGGCTCCATGATTCCTGGTTCATCCAGTGCAGCCATGGTCCGATCTACAACCTCTGCCATGAGATTGCCAAAACTCGATCCGCCGATGCCTAGGCCGTCAACTACTGATGTCCAGGCATCCTCAACAATCGCCATGGCATCGGAGACTTTGCGATGGCCCATCACAGCGGCGTTCCCCTTGATGGTGTGAGCGTCCCTTAAGGCTTCGGTGAAGCGAGATTCGGGAAGGGCCCTGTTCGCCAAGGCGCGACAGCATCGGGCGAGTCGTTCCGAGCGCTCTCGCATCTCAGACTCGAAAATCTCAATTAGTTCAGGGTCGTTTGCCCAATCCACCGTGTCACTCCACAGAAAGCGTGATACGGCTTTATCGGCCCGAAAACCTCAGGGGTTAAGCGAAAGGATCGAAACAAAACTGCGACTCAATCACACAACAACGGCTGCGTTGCCTACATTTTGTGGGTTACTCCCACTCGATGGTCGCCGGCGGCTTGCTGCTGATGTCGTAGGCAACTCGGGTGATGCCCTCAACCTCGGAAATAACTCGACTAGAGATCCTTTCGAGCACGTCGTACGGGATACGTGCGAAGTCGGCAGTCATCGCATCCTCACTTGTCACAGCG
>CAXMSI010000058.1:0-9387 GCA_964196085.1 uncultured Acidimicrobiia bacterium
GTGGACCTACGAGGCACCCAGTGGCTGGTGCCTCTTGCCCACGCCCTGGTCGCAATTCCATTCGTGACTCAAACTATGACCCCAGTGCTGCGGTCAATCGATCCAGCTCTGAGAGAGGCTGCCCGATCGCTTGGAGCAAGCCCTCGCGATGTGTTCCGGACAGTCGATTGGCCGATTCTACGACGAGCACTCAAGGTCGGAAGTGGCTTCGCATTTGTAATCTCACTCGGCGAATTCGGAGCAACTTCATTCATCGCCCGACCTGCCACACCCACCATGCCTCTGCTGATCTACCGTGCGCTCGGTCGACCTGGAACCGCCTCAGTCGCAGCAGCTGGCAGCGTCCTGTTGTTGGTTGTCACCGCGACAATTCTCATCACTCTCGAGCGAGACTAGGCCTCTAGGATGAAGCGACCAGCTTGAAAATTCCGTCCTCGCCCGTGAGCACGAACAACTCGCCATCATTGCCTTCTCCGAAGCTTGTCAGGAAGCGCTGCTTCGGACCGAGAACCTCGACGCTCAAGACAACCCCGTTCTCGTGGCTGATCCCATAAAGGCGCCCACGGCAGTAGTCGGCGAAGACATAGATGCCGTCAAGATCGACGATCTCTGAGCCGTGGTAGACGTACCCTCCGGTGATCGCGCAGCCACCAGTGGCATGGGCGTATTCAAACACCGGGAGCGTGTGATCCTCAGGGACGTCACCTATGAACTGGCTTGTTCCCTCTAACCGAGACCAGCCAAAGTTATGGCCACCTGTGCCCGCGGCTACAAAGTCCAACTCCTCAATACAGCCTTGCCCGACATCGCCAATCCACATGTCACCAGTTTCAGAGTCGAAACTGAAGCGCCACGGGTTACGAAGACCGAACACAAAGATCTCTTCACTGTCGTCTGAAAACAGTTCCTGCCCGATGAAGCTTCCGTCTGGCACCTCATAGCCGCCGTGGAAAGGTTCAATCCGAAGGATCGCACCCAACAATGTTTCCGTGTCTTGTCCGTTCTTGCCGGGATCAGCGATATTCCCACCATCACCAACCGCCACATAGAGGTAGCCGTCGGGGCCCACTTCCATCGCTCCGGAGTTGTGCCACTCATGGGGTTGTTTCACCTTGATGACCTCTCTGAACTCTCCAAGGTTGAAGAGATCATCGGATTGGTACGATCGAACAACGAGATCGTCGCCTCGGTCAGTGTACGACAGCAACACAAGGCCGTTGAGTTGCACCACATCAATCAACCCCTGCTCTACGCCGTGAGAAACCACCCCTTCAAGGTCAAGCAGAACTTCGGATTGGTCGCCATCAACGAGCCACAACTGCCCGGTCTGGGCAGTAACGAGCAGGCGCCCGTCGCTGATTTGGACCAAACTTGTCGCCTTCTCGATATCGGCCACCGGTTGCAGGGCCAACTCGGGTCCTTGCCAATCGGCGGGATCAACGCCCAGCGTTGGGACCGTGGCAACAGAAGGGGCGTTACATCCATCCCAGCCGTGGTCGGTTGTTTCGTCTCCAACGGTGTCGGTGGAGCACGAGGCCGCCACAAGAGCAAGAGCTACCAACCACCAGATTCGTTTCATCAGCTCACGGCTTCCAAGAATCCCTGTGGCCTTCTGGTTGGCCGGCCAGACAGATCGGTGAACGCAAAGGTGATATCGGCCGAGAACAGTTGGGTGTCCTCGTGGAACATCTCTTGGCGCCAGGTCATTGTGGCCCTCGTGGCGCCGATGTGTCGCGTTCGAATAGTGACGGTCGTGTTCTCCAGGGCAGGCTTCAGGAATTTCGCCGAAACGCCAACCACCACTACCTGCTTTCCCAACTCAGTCAATCGCTCCATGGAAAAGTCGATGCGTCCTAGGAGGTCAATTCGAGCAGCCTCACAGTAGGTCAGAAACATCGCGTGGTTGAGATGACGGTATGGGTCAAGATCAGCCCAGCGCACCTTTATGTCATATTGGTGAGTCACCCTTACAGGTTACGGCACCGTGACTTCGAACCGGACAACCGGGAACCCTGTTTCTACCGCCCCGTCGTCTGCCACTATCACGTCGTAGACCCCACTCGGAAGATCCTCCACCCTGAACTCGTAGATACCCCACGCCTCCAGCCAACCGCTTGTCATCACGGCTGCGCCATCCACGATCACAGAGCCTCCCTTCACATGGTCAGCATATTCGGCGTCACCCTCATGCTCCCCAACCACGATGCTCAATGTGGCCTCAAACGGCCGACCGTATCCAACGAAACCGAGGAGGTTGGGAGGGCCCAAAGGAGGGAGAGCCACAATGCTTCCGTCGTGATAGAAGATGGAATCAACATCGCCCTTCTCAATATCAATGATGATTTGGCCAGTCTCCACAATCGCTCTCACCGCCGCCGATCCAGGCTGAGCAACATCCAACCAGAAACCACCACCGGGTTTGATTGCAACCACAGCGCTCACGTACTCGCCGAAGACGTCCGTGACATGCGGGACCACAAAGTCGGCTGGTAGGTCAACCCGCAACCGAGAACCATCAATCTCACGGGCTTCAATCGAAGGGAGTGTTGCTCCAAGGCGAACTCCTCCTGCCGACTCAGCGAAGGTGACCACGATACGAATGCAATCCCCAAGGTCCACAGCTATGACGTCATACACCTCGTTAGCTTTCGAGGTGGCATCACCAAAGGTGCCGTTTGCCTCACCGGCTAGATCGCAGTCACCGCCAGCAGGAGCCCAACCATCGATCGGGGCGATGAAGTGGCTGTTGACCCAGCCGTACCCATACGGAGCAGGATCCTCGACCAATTGGGTGTCGGCTGAGTAGGCAACGGACGTCCAGACAGATCCGCTCTCTAGCTCCTGCGTCGAACCCTTCACCCTGACCGTCCCGTAGGCAGGGTCTAGTTCGGCATTCACCGAAAACCCAACGCCTGGGCCGTACCGGCCATTGAGGACATCGTCAGACTCGACATCCACAACATAGTGAGTCGGCGACAGAGCGATAGGCTCGCCCGCAACTATCGCATCGGAGACTGGAACACTGCTGGTCGTCGACCCGCTATCTGTAGTCGTTGCTGGAGCAGGAGCAGCTGTCGTGACGGGTGCCGGGCCCGAGGTGGTAGCGGCCGGCTCAACGCTTCCGCAAGCAACCGCAACAAGTGCCAAGGCCATCAGGGCAATGTATGTGCGTTTCATCAGTAAACCTCAGAAAAGAATAGAGCTCAATGAGATAGACGAACAGGACTGTTGATCAGTTCCTTTCGGGTAATCTCGTTGCCATGAATCGTACGACCTTTTTTCTTGTTCTAATGGCATCTCTGTTTCTCCTTGCCTCATGCGGCGGATCCGACTCCCCAGTAGAAGTGGAGATGCTCGACAACACCTTCTCCTCCGCAGACCTAGCCATTGCTGTTGGAGAAACAGTTCGCTTCACGAACGTGGGGAGGAATCCCCACAATGCCATTGCATTAGATGACTCCTGGTCCACAACGGACGCCTTCGGCGACATTGTTATGCAGAACGGAGATTCAGCCGAGATCACCTTCGGCCGACCCGGCGTCTACAACTACTTCTGCTCATTCCACGCAACTCCTACTGACGACGGCTACGTTGGGATGATCGGAACTATCACCGTCGGCGACGCCACAGAAGACCCAGCGTCGGCTCCCGTCGATGTCTCGGTATCAAAGTCTGGACCGGCATCTGGTTTGACCCTCGCCGTTCCGGCTGACTACCCAACCGTTCAGAGCGCTGTTGACGCAGCGGCACCTGGAGATCTCATCTTGATTGCTTCTGGGATTTACAAAGAACAGGTCAACGTCACCACAGCCAATCTTGTGATTCGTGGAGAAGACCGAAACGCAGTGATCATCGACGGCGAGTTTATTCGAGAGAACGCCATCAACATCGTTGGAGCTGACGGCGTAGCCGTCGAGAACCTTACGGTCAGAAACGCCACCGGGAACGGTGTGTTCTGGAATGGCGTCACCGGGTTCCGAGGGTCGTACCTAACTTCAATCGACAACTGGGTCTACGGAATCTACGCATTCGACTCTTCCGACGGCCTCCTTGACCACTCCTACGCTTCTGGCTCGTACGACGCTGGTTATTACATCGGCCAATGTGACCCCTGCAACGCAGTAGTCACCGATGTGAAGGCCGAGTACAACGGTCTCGGGTTCTCTGGAACCAACGCTTCAGTGAACCTTTACCTCATCAACTCGGAGTACAACAACAATATCGCCGGAGTTGTCCCCAATACCCTCGATAGCGAGACGCTCCCGCCAGTTCACGATGTGACTGTTGCCGGCAACTACATCCACGACAACGGTGAAATGAACGCTCCAACAGGCAAGCTGGAGTGGAGCGGGTTCGGCTCTGGGGTGCTCTTGGCTGGGTCACTTGACTCAGAGATCTACAACAACCTTATTGTCAATAACGCTGGGGCAGGCATTGGGGTTATCCCGATGATCGACAAGAACTTTTGGCCATCAGCAGGAAATATCATCCGAGACAACGTCGTACGGGGATCAGGGCGCGCTGACCTCATGCTCGGCGGGCCAGTCGAAGGTGGTTCCTGCTTCCAAGACAACGAAGCTGACTCCAAGATTCCGAACTCACTCAGCCTGTTGCACTCTTGCGACGGACTCAACATCAACATGCGATTCGGGTTGGCTGGCACTTCGGACCTCGCCGGAAGAGTCGCACAAGCCCAACACGGTGTCGGCACCGGACTCGAGCACGGCGATGCTCAAAAACCCGGTCCGCAGGAGCAGATGCCAGGCGGTGCAAACGCTCCTGTGCTGCCGGCAGTTGACGTGTTCCGAGGAACCAATGTCGACACGCTTGTCACACCGCTCCTTCCCAATGGAACAGCAATCAACGACCGCAACCTCGTTATCTCAGGCATTTCACTTACATCTGGCTTCTGGCCGCTGTTCTTTGGCGGTGTTCTCCACTGGATACCCCGACTGGTTTGGGGCGTTGGAGCGATCTGGGCGCTACTCAAGCTCCGGAAGCGTGAAGAGGCTTCGACAGTCGCCAAAAGTGTCTGGGCAGCCCTTGTGATTCTTGTTCCCGTCCTTGGGGTCTGGCTGTTCGGACTCTTCGGATGGAAAGAGAAAGGCATTGGCGGCCGGTTGGCGCGAGTGCTGGGCGGCACCACTATCTGGCTAGTGCTTGTGGTGGGCGGGTTGGTTATTGGCAAGGTCGTATGACCGAGCAGCAGGACCAACCAACTCGTCGAGACGCCCTCAAGCAGATCGGTAGCTCTGGAGCCGTCTTCTTCGGTGCGGGCCTTCTTGCTGGAGGAGCGGGAGCGAACCTCGCCAAAACGAATCGACAAGCTGGCTCTGACGAACCCGAGGGACCCTACGACAACGGACCCACAAACAATATCTCATCGCAGCTGGTTACCCCTGATGAAATGAGCCTCTATGGCGGAGCCTTTGAGCCGCCGCGACACCTCAATGCCTCATCTCTCGACTCTTTGACCTACCCACCTCCACCCGACCTCACCGGGCCAGGACAACGCGACATCACCATGACAGTCACCGAACAAACGGCCGAACTTGGCCAGGATGTCTTCTATGAGACTTGGACCTACAACGGCACAGCCCCAGGTCCGATCATCAGAGCCAACGAGGGCGACCAGCTGCGTGTCACGTTCCGCAACGCTACCGAGCGCCTCCACAACCTGCACTTTCACGGGCGCCACAGCGTCAATTCTGACGGGTGGCAATCAATCCCAGCAGGTCAAGAAACTGTCTACGAGATCGAAGCCGGACCCTTCGGCCTCCACCCCTATCACTGCCACACCATGCCGCTAGCGATCCACATCGGACACGGGCTCTACGGAACGCTAATCGTGGATCCTCCCGGCGGTCGTCCTCCGGCACACGAGATCGTGCTCGTCCTGTCGGGCTGGGACATCGAGAACACACAACGGTCCAACCAGATGTACACGTGGAATGGTGTTGCTGGGTACTTCGCAAAGTTCCCTCTGAAGGTTCCAGTTGGTGAACTCATTCGGGTTTATCTGGTGAACATGACGGAGTTCGACGCCTCGGGCGGCTTTCACCTTCACGCCGAAACTTTCGACGTGTTCCCCTCCGGTACAAGCCTCACTCCTACAGTGAACACCGACGTTATCAATCTGGGTCAGGCCGACCGAGCCATCATCGAGTTCACCCTTCCTGAGCGGGGCCGATACATGTTCCACCCACACCAACACCCCATGGCTTCACTTGGCGCCATGGGCTGGTTCGCTGCGGTGTAGGAAACCACTAGCTCTCGCTTTAACCCTTTCTCCACGGAGGGTTGTTGGGTACTGTATCGTTCTGCACATGGCCCGATACAAGACCGGAATCGAAACCCGCCAACGCATTGTTGATGCGACGCAGGAGCTGCTCGCCGAGGGTGGGGTCGAAGGTACGACAATTCAGGCGATCTGCAGGCGTGCCGACGTGCGGCCCGGTTCGTTCTACAACCTATTCCCCTCGAAGGACGCAGCCATCCTGGGTGTGGTCGAACAAGCAGCGCAACAGGCTGAGGGGACACACGCCGAGACCGAAACCATTGGCGACATCATTGATGAGTACGTGAACTTTTTGATGAACCACACAACCGAGGCAACCATCTATGTCCGTATTGCTGTAGTTGGAGCATTATCGGATCCGGATATGTTGCAAAGGTTGGGCGAGTTGGAAAAGGCCAGGCGAACAAGGTTTGCCAACGCCCTAGCGATTCAGCAACCTTCTATTCCTCTTGAAGAGGTCCGCGAGGAGTCTGCGCTACTGCTGTCCACACTGAACGGTCTGGCCTTGCACTACTTGCTAGATCCAAGATTCGACGTAAGAAGGCACGCCAACAGACTGAAAGGCGTAGTCGCCTCACTGTAAAGGGGTGACAAGAGCCCCCATGGCACCTCAAGGCCGGACAGTCCCCACCCGCGAACGCCAAGGCCCGCACGACTCAAACCCAGAGCTTCCTGCACGATGTCGCTTACCTCCCTGCTTGCATCGTGTGGTTTCCTAGTTCGTTCGAAAGGGTGCCGCGGGGAAACCACACCTGTTGGATTACCAACCGAGGCTGTCCTAGAGGTGTGCCTGGTGTGTAAAAGGGTGGGCCTGCGACGTGGCAAGCACGCCTCTAGGGCCCCGTCTGGGGAGGAAATACGAGCGCAGCGAGCGAGGAAGGGCACCGCCTCTTTGGGCTCGTTCCGCACCGCTTCAACCCGCTCTCCGTCTAGAGATCGGCTTCGTTAGTGAGGGCACTGTCTTGACGTGTGTTCGTCTCGCTAGGGCGAGCCAAACCCACCACGTAGAGCTTGTTCTGTGGCAACAAAGGCACTTCCCTAGCGGGAAGCCCCTTCGCAGCCTTAATGTTTGAGGAACAGCCCGAAGGGTTGTTCCTCAAACATTGAACCTAAAGTGCAACACGTCGCCATCTTGGACTATGTAGTCCTTGCCCTCAATCCGCATCTTTCCTGCGGCTTTTAAGGCCTGCTCGGAGCCGAGTTCCAACAGGTCAGATACGTGATAGGCCTCGGCTTTGATGAATCCACGTTCGAAATCGGTGTGGATTACTCCAGCGGCTTGGGGGGCGGTTGCGCCTGTTGGTATTGTCCAAGCTCGGATCTCTTTGGGGCCGGCTGTGAAGTAGGTGGCTAGGTCTAGCAACTTGTAAGTTGCCCTTGCCAGCGGGTGCAGACCTGGTTCAGCCAAGCCCATCTCTTCTAGGAAGTCCGGCTGATCTTCTGGATCGAGTTGAGCAATCTCTGCCTCGGCAGCAGCGCAAATAGTCACCACTTCACAGTCGTGAGAGGCTGCGTATTGGGTGACAACATCCACGTAGGCGTTGCCGCCAAGACCCGATTCGTCAACATTGCAGACAAACAACACGGGCTTCGCGGAGATGACCTGCACCTCCTTGAAGGTACCGAGTTCCTCGGGAGTCCAATCCGCCGCTCTCATTGGGATACCCTCAGCAAGCAGGTCATAGAGTTTCTGAGCAGCATCCCTTTCGGTGACGAGTTGCTTGTCGCCAGACTTAGCGTTCCGCTTAAGTCGGTCGAGTCGCTTCTCCGCAATGTCGAGGTCAGCAAGAATCAGCTCGGTCTCAATAGTCTCGATATCTCGCAACGGGTCGACATCCCCCTCCACATGGGTGATGTCTTCGTCGTCGAAGCAACGTACCACTTGCAGTACTGCGTCGACCGAACGAATGTGCCCGAGGAACTGGTTGCCGAGACCTTCTCCTTTGCTGGCACCTCGGACCAGTCCAGCAATGTCCAAGATCTCCACGGTGGTGGGAAGCAATTGTTTGGACTCAATAAACGTACGGATCTGCTCGAGTCGCTCATCGGGAACTGCAATCACACCTACGTTGGGTTCAATGGTCGCGAAGGGATAGTTCGCTGCCTCAATATTGGAGGCTGTGAGAGCGTTGAAGAGTGTGCTTTTCCCAACATTGGGAAGGCCGACGATGCCTGCCTGAAGTGCCATGAAACGTCCAAGGGTCTTGAAGAGTCTGAAATGTTACTAGCGACGAACGTTCCAGAGACATCGAGAGAACCCCTCTGATGCATTACTCAGGAGTTTCTATGCTGAGGACAAGGCAGAAGGAGACAGCAATGGCGGGATCAAGCAGTTACCCAACGGTACAGCCAACGGTACCGGCGACTAGCTTTGCCGAACTCGATGAGATGGCCAAGCGCCTCAAAGGCAATGCAGGGGCCTGGTTTGCCACCACTATCGAGGAACGAATTGCGTTGCTCGAGCAAGTTGCATCTGACACCCTGACGGCGGCAGACGACTGGGTCGCCGATGCCCTCGCTGCAAAAGGACTAGACGCTGACAGTCCCAGCGCTGGAGAAGAGTGGCTTCCAGGCCCCGGTTTTGTGATTCGCAACGCTCGCCTTCTTGCCCAAACTCTCAAAGACATCCGTCAGTATGGAGAACCTCAGCTTCCCGGCAAGATCACCCAGCGCTCCAGCGGCCAGACCGTTGTTGGCGTGTATCCAACCGACAACTTCGATCGCACCCTCCTCGCAGGAATCACAGCCGAAGTGTGGATGGAACCGGGCATCAACCCAGGCAACCTCACGGCCGCCATGGCCGACGCCTATCGGCCCAATACAACCAAATCTGCGGGCCTCTGCCTTGTTCTTGGTGCAGGCAATGTTGCGTCCATTGGCCCAATGGACATCCTCTACACCTTGTTCTCTGAGAACAAGGTGGCACTCATCAAGATGAACCCAATCAATGAATACTTGGGCGAACACTGGGCTCGAGCTTTGAGAGGGCTCGTCGACGCCGGATACGTCGACATCGCATATGGCGGGGTGGAAGTGGGAGCTCATCTCACAACCCACGAATCCGTGGACACCATCCACATCACCGGCTC
>CAXMSI010000059.1:0-8986 GCA_964196085.1 uncultured Acidimicrobiia bacterium
TATGACGTCGGCCTTCAAAAGGTCACCGTGCTCTTCTAGGAACTGGGGTAGGTGGGCCGAACCGATCTCTTCCTCGCCTTCGATGAATACCTTGATACCGACGGGAGGGGTTCCTTCGAATGCTTCGAGGGTGGCGAGGTGCATGATGATGCCGCCCTTGTCATCGGCTGCTCCTCGACCGTACAGCCGGCCGTCTTCTTCGATGGCAACAAAGGGATCCCTTTCCCAGCCAGGTCCAGGGGGCTGAACATCGTGGTGTGCGTAGAGAAGAACAGTCGGGGCGCCTTCAGGAGCCGGAATGTGTCCGAAGACTGCTGGGAGGCCTGCGACCTCGAGAAGGCCTGCGACCTGTTCAGCAGACTTGCGAACCTGATCTGGGTCATTGGCCGATACCGACGGGACGGCGACCAGTGACTTCAGGGTTTCGATCTGGGAAGGAAAGTTGGCGTTGACTGCTTCTTGTAAACGTTTTCTCATCCCAGAAGATTAGCTGTTTTCCTGTAGTCATTTGGAGTGTGCGTGCGTGGGCGGGACGATGACGGTAATCTGGGGTCATGGCGCACGTTCGACTTTTTGCAAACCTCAGAGAAGCAGCTGGTACTGGTCGGGTACAGATAGACGGCTCGTCGGTCCGGAAGGTCCTCGATGCGGCGTCAGAGCAATTCGGCCCCGCTTTTGAACTGGGCGTTGAACACTCGCGAGTTTGGCTGAACGGTGAACCGACTGAGATGGACGCCTCTGTGATGGAAAGCGACGAGATCGCCGTGATTCCGCCCGTGTCTGGCGGAGCCGAGGTGTATACCCCACAGCCGGTTGGTGTTCCCCAGGAAGTGGTTGTGGCTGTTGCGGTGTGGCTTGTGTTGACTCTCGCGAACATTCCAACGAGTCCTGCCTTATTTGTCGCTTTGCTTGTCGGCGTTTTCGCTTTCTGGGCTTGGGATCTCGTCACCTCCGCTAGGGCAGTTGGTAGAGGCGTTGCCGTGATTGGCAGCCTTGCTGGCGTGTTTGCTGGGGCCGTGGGAACGGTCTTCTTCTCAAAGACCGGTGATCCAACGCTGGGTATGGCACTTGCCTTGGGCGCTGGGGTTGTGGCCGCCGGGGTCGGTGCGGTCCTCAACACTCACAATAGAGACCTTGTTTCGTTCGCTTCATCTGTGCTGATAGGCGTGGTTCCGGGCATGGCAGTGGCCTCTCTCACTGCCACTCGTTTGAGCGCAAATGGTCAGCAATTCATTTGGGTGTTCTTGGGAACGGCTGCTTTTGCCGTGGTTGGTACTTGGCTGATTTCGCGGATGTCGGTCTTTAGAGGCCTCGATCCGTTCATGGTTGGAACGACCGGTGCAGTTGCATCAGGTTGGCTAGTAGCACTGTTCCTTGGATTGCCAACCATCGAGTTCCTGGTGATCGCTCTGATAGCGGCCCTAGCGTTGGTGGCTGGCCGTGCTTTCGGAACCGTCACCCGCACGGGTCAGATGTTTAGTCAAGATGGTGCACCGGGCTGGTTAGCACTTCTCGACGGCACGGCTCTTGCTGGGGCGGTGTTCTTGCCTGCCCTGTTGATGCTCTTCTAGCTCAGGCTTCTTCCGAGCGACAAACCCAGCATGGCTGCCCCTATCCCCAAGGTGAGTGGCAGAAGCAGGTTGAAGGTACCAGCGGCGATTCTGCCGTCTTGGAGAAGGCTTGAGCTCTCGAACATAAACGTACTGAACGTTGTGAACCCTCCCAAAAGCCCAGTAGTCAACCCGAGCTTCACAGCATCGGAGCTATTGCTAGTGGCGAACCAACCGGTGAGAAACCCCAAGGCGAGAGCCCCAACGACATTTATCCCGGCGGTTGCCAGATGGCTCTCCAGCCCTGCTGACGCTGCGGCCTTGCCTGCAACATATCGCAGAGCTGAACCAACACCTCCGCCCAAAGCTACCGCTACGACGAGAGGCACAACTTAAGCCCTAGTGTCCGAAGGAAGCGAGAACCAGCGCAGCTCTTCGATGTCCTCGCTGAGTTCAGGGGCGTCAATCGCCTCTGGCACTTGGGAAGGATCAGCGAGGATCGCTGCGGCTTGATCCAGAAAATCATGCAGTCGACCGGCGAAGACCGGTTGTTCTTTGATGGGCCATTCCAGCTGACCTGAGTCGTAGGAAATGTCGTGCAAGCTCATGCGGGAAGATGGGGCAACTCTTCGATGGCGCCAAAGTCCCGATGCGGGCTCGAAGGAGTAGAAAGGAAGCAGCTCTGCTCCATGGTCGGCTACGAACTCAACAGCCTTCACAATGTAGGTGAACGCTTCTTCATCAATGAAGTAATTGAAGTTGAGTCTCACCCAGCCTGGCTTGATGCCCTCGCAGCCGCGCTGGATCTGGTCACGGAGTTCTTGGCTGAGAGAGGTCTCGATTCCGAGCAAGCGGTGTCCGTAGGGGCCAGCGCAGGAGCAGCCGCCTCGAGACTGAATACCGAAGAGATCATTCAGAATGGACACCACCAAGTTGTGATGGAGCGTCCCGAATTCTGTCTCGACAATAAAGGAAATGATCGAGAGTCGTTCTGCCTGAGAATTGCCGAGGATGTGAATGTTTGGGTTCGTCTCCCAGTGGGAGATCGCTCGCTTGATGAAGGCCCCTTCGCGGCGGTGAATTTCTGCTGGGCCTACTGCTTCCTTCAACTGAAAAACGAGTCCGGCTCGAATTGACTCCACAATGCCTGGTGTCCCACCTTCTTCCCTGTGCTCGATGTCGTCGAGGTATTTGTGCTCATCGGGAGTGACGAAACTCACCGTCCCGCCGCCTGGAGTCACCGGCACTCTGTTGTCGAAGAGCTCGTTGCGAGCCACAAGGATGCCCGGCGTTCCGGGCCCACCTATGAGTTTGTGGGGGGAGATAAAGATGGCATCGAAGTAACCACCTCCGTCAGCTGGATCCCCCATATCGATTGTCACATAGGGAGCTGCAGCAGCGAAGTCCCAGAAGCTCAGTGCGCCATGTTCGTGAAGGAGTGACGAGATGGCTGCCGTGTCGCTTATGATCCCCGTTACGTTTGAGGCTGCCGAGAACGAGCCGATTTTCAGCGGTCGGTCGGCATGGCTCTTCAACGCTTGTTCGAGGGTCTCGAGGCTGATGTGCCCTTCATCGTCAGCATTGATAGTGACCACGTCGGCTATGGATTCCCTCCATGGAAGTTCGTTGGAGTGATGCTCGTATGGTCCAACGAATACCACAGGACGTTCGGCAATGGGAATGTGTTGCGACAGTTGGTAGGTGTCTTCGAGCGCTGAAGGGAGGCGGATGCCCAGGACTCCAACTAGCTTGTCGACGGCAGCTGTTGCTCCTGAGCCGCAAAACAACAGCGCGTGATCGTCGGTCGCCCCCAGGCACGCTTTGATGATCTCTCGCGCTTCCTTGCGGAAGCGGCTGCTCTGCAGGCCGGTGCCCGAGGCCTCAGTGTGGGTGTTTGCGTAGAGGGGGAGGACAGCATCAGCGAGATATGTCTCGATGAATTCGAGGGAACGGCCCGAAGCTGTGTAGTCGGCGTACACCAAGGGCCGCCGACCGAACGGTCCCTCCACCATGGCCCGGCGGCCTATAACTGACCTCCGGACTGTGTCAATGAGTTGTTCTACCGATTCGGACATAGAGTAAGGATAGTTACCACTTTGCTTGTGCACCGCTGCTTCGTGGAGTTCAGTTCTGGCCATGCAGAACTTAAGGGCGTCCCCTGTCGCGAGGTAAGGCTGTTGTTGTGGTTAGGCCTGGTGAGAATTCAAGGCTGGACTACACCGCAACCGTCAGTAAAATGTGAGGCCATGCCTATCTTCAACTTTTCTGGTGACTCGCGCCTGAGGCGCGTCTTAACCCTGGCTCTTGGCCTCTCCATCTTGTTGGTTGTGGCTGTGCCGGCAGGCGCGATCACCAAGGCTGAGGTCGACGAGGCTTGCGCTGACTCCCGAGCAGCCCAGCGAGAGTTCGAGGGGGCGTCTGAACGTCTTGCCTCGAACGCGGGTGCTCTTGACGAGATGGAGCATCGAATTGTCGCTCTCACCGCCAGTGAAGTGGCCCTTCGCGGCGAGGTGATTGCTGATGAACGCGAAATCGCTGATACTCGTGATGGGGTGTTGGATAGAGCGGTTGATTTGTACATGAACCAGGGTTCAGCCTTTGAGAACTTGTTCCTTCTCTCAGGCTCTATCGACAAGGCAATCACCGGAGCAGCCTTGGTACAGACGGTGGCAGAAGAGGACGTGTCAGACATTGGTAGGCTTGAATCGTTGTCTGCAGACAACGATCGCCGCCGAGGCGAACTCGACATCATCCTTGAAGAGAGACATGCTGACGAGCAACAGTTGGAGACCCGCTCTATCGCCTTGCAGAATTCCTTCGAATCTTATGAGGCCACGAAGAACGCCCTTTCGAGTGCCTGCCGAGCAGCAACGGGAGAGTACGAAAAACAACTGGCTATCGAGCGTGCCAAAGCTGCCGCACGGCAGAACGGCGCGGCCGGTGGATTGCCTGCGGCAGCCACTCCTGGGTTCATTTGTCCGGTTGCAGGGACTAGCTGGTTCTCGAACGACTGGGGTAACCCTCGGTCTGGTGGCCGAACCCATAAAGGCACTGATATGTTTGCGAGTTTTGGCACTCCAGTGGTCGCTGTTGCCAATGGAACGATACGCACTGGAAACGGCGGTTTGGGCGGTCTTACGGTTTGGGTCAACTCTGATTACGGCGTCAACTACTATTACGCACATCTTCAATCGATCGCACCGGGAATCTCAACCGGAACTCGCGTGAGCATCGGAGATAAAGTAGGTACAGTTGGAGACTCAGGAAACGCCAGAGGTGGCTCGCCACACAACCACTTTGGCTTCTGGGTCAACGGTTGGGTAAACCCATATCCGACGCTAGCGAG
Organism: uncultured Acidimicrobiia bacterium; assembly: GCA_964196085.1. GTDB lineage: Bacteria > Actinomycetota > Acidimicrobiia > Spongiisociales > JAENVV01 > CAXMPE01. The sequence continues at coordinate 4,897 of CAXMSI010000059.1, forward strand.
AAAATGCTGATGAACGAACAACACAAACGCCGGATCGATATCGTCCTAGAAGAGGGCTTCGTGGTCGGCCTCGAGAACCTTGACCTCGAAACCCTGCGCGATCGCCGTGACATGGTGGAACAAGTGGAGACAGAACTGTCTTACTACCGCCGTCTACTCCACGGACGCCAGGATCTTCTGGCTTTCGAGATGAAGCGGCGATCTGGCGAAGAGACGCGTTCCATCATGGATGCCCTCACAGAGATCCTCGCTGGGAACGAAAGTACAGGCGGAGGAGAGCACAGGATTCGTGGCGGCTTTGCTCCCGAACTTGCAACCCAAGGCAACCGAGCCATCGACCACGTATTGGGCGATGACTTCCTAGCTCACCTTCCCAGCCTCAACGATGACGATCTGACGGAGGTCGAGGCGAAGCTCTCAGACGCTGAGAAGACAGTTACTGATCAGCGAAACTCGGTTCATGCAGTGCACGAGGCCCTACAGGCTCAGGTCACGTCCCGCTATGAGAACGGCGTTCCGGCAGAGTAGTCATGCTTGGTCAGCTTGTACGCAGCGGCCGTGTCGAGGTCATTCACACTGGCTCCGTTGCAGTGGTAGACGCCGGAGGCACGCTTCTTGCCTCCCACGGAGACATCAAGCGAGCCTATTTCATCCGGTCGGCGGCGAAGCCCTTTCAGGTTCGCACTATGCAGAAGTTTGGTGCTGAACTCCACGACGCACAGTTGGCTGTGGCTGGTTCTTCCCACTCGGCAATGCCGCAGCATGTTGCCCTGATTGAGGAGATGCTGGCCCAGGATGGGCTGTCCGAAGACGACCTGAAGACTCCTGTGGAGTGGCCGAACAACCTTCCGGCTCGCGACAAGTATGTCCGAGAGGGCGCAGTTGCCCCCCGAAAGATTTGGTATAACTGCTCAGGCAAGCACGCAGGGTTGCTGCGGGCTTGTGTTGCGTCGGACCTGCCTACTGAAACGTACCTTGACCCTGCACACAGACTCCAAATAGCCGTCACAGCGGACCTTCGCGAAGCCCTCGGAGAAAACCTTGGTGACGTGGGAGTAGACGGGTGTGGGGCTCCGGCCGTTCCAACTTCGACGAAGGCCCTTGCGACTGCTTTCGCCAAGCTTTCCTCAGACCCAGACATGGGAGAGATATACAGCGCCTACCAACAATACCCAGTGCTGATAGGAGACGTGGGTCGCGTGGATGGTCGGCTCAACGCTCACGTCGGCACCGCCGCAAAGATTGGTGCGGACGGGTGCCTCGGTGTCGGATTCAAGGATCTCGGCATTGGTGTAGGCGTCAAAGTCGATGACGGAAATGAGCGTGGCCTCGCACCCGCGATGGTTGGCGTGCTTCGGTATCTAGGATTACTTACACCGGAGCTCGAAAACCTGCTGCTTCCGCCTGTCATGGGTGGCGGTGAGCGGGTCGGGTACACCGAATCCACCCTTCAGCTGTAGCAACCTCGAAATGACTGTGACCCCATGACCACTTCTAAAAGCGCTCTTCTACCCTTGGCGCCGGTCGTCGGTCCCTTTTCGGACCCGCTGTTTCTTGAGTTGGTCCATCGTCACTGGCCTCAGGGCGACCTTCTCATCACTCAAACCGATGATGCCACCTTTGGCCTTGAACGAGTGGCGCATGGACTCACCGGAGTGGGTCACCAGGATCTGGTCGACTACAGATCTCCAGCGGGAGAAGGAAGCGCAGCGCTTGTAGCATTAATGGCTGGCCAAGAAGGGCTGCAGCTTGATTCGCTGCCGAAGGAAGCGGCCGATGCGATCTCAGAAGCATTGACTGTCCAAGATGTTGCCCACGAGGTGAGGCCTCACACCATTGCTGCAGTTCTCGACTTGCCAGAGGGATATGAAGACTGGCTGATGCTCCTGAGCAAGAAGGAGCGCCACGAAACCCGGCGTAAGCGGCGTCGCTACGAGGCTACAGTCGGCCCGGTTGTCATTCGGAGCTTCGGCCTCGATCGGATGGACGAGTTCGTTGGTCTCCACCGGCAGTCACTCAGTGACAAGGGACAGTTCATGACTGATCCCATGGCTGATTACTTTGGGGACCTGCTGCGGCTGGACGGTTGGTCCATCGATGCACTGATTGATCCTGACGAGCAGATTGTCGCCGCCGGCTTCGGGTTTGCCGATGAGGATGGCCGGTTTTTGTACAACTCAGCATTCGATCGAGCTCGAGGAGACGCGTCCCCTGGAGTTGTGCTCGTCTCAGCTCTCATTGAAGATTCGTGTACCCAGGGGCACCTTGTGTTTGATTTCCTCAAGGGAGATGAAACGTACAAGATGCGTCTCGGTGCCGTCCCACGCCAACTGTTTGAGGTAGTGACGGTTTGATTTCTTCAGTCGCCTTCGTCAGCTATCACACATCACCGCTGCTGACCCCTGGGAAGGGCGACGCTGGAGGAATGAACGTCGTCGTTGATGCGCTGGCCAAGGCCCTCGGCCGGCTCGGTATTTCGGTCGACGTATACACGAGGAGATCCCGCTCAGATGAGCCGCTCATCGTCGAAGCCGAAAATCACTACCGAGTAATCCATATCGATGCTGGGCCAGCCGAGTCGCGACCGATGTCGGAACTCGTTGACTGGATCCCTGACTTCACCGCGGGCGTCCTGGAATTCATGGCTCGTGAAGATCTCCACTACGACTTGCTGCATGCTCACTATTGGCTGAGTGGTCGTGTGGGGCTGGCAGTGAAGGCAGCCATTGGGCTCCCTCTTGCGAATTCCTTCCATACTTTGGGTCGGGTCAAGGAGTTGAATCGTCGCTGGGATGAAGCCGAAACACCGCCAGAACGAATAGCGGCAGAGGAAGCCGTGATTAATGGTTCTGATTGTGTCATTGCCGCAACCGAGTTTGAAGCTGAAGAGCTCTTGGAGTATTACGGCGCAGACCCGGCTCGCCTCTGCATAACGCCTCCTGGTGTAGATCACGGGCTCTTCTTTCCCGCCGAGTCCCCGCGCCGAGACCTTGGGCTGAGGGCTGGTCCCTTGGTGCTGTTTGTGGGCAGAATTCAACCACTCAAGGCCCTTGACGTCGCCCTAGAGGCAGTTGCGATCAGCCGGCGAACGATGCCGGATCTTCAACTCTTGGCAATCGGTGGGGCTTCAGGAGATGCCGGGGACTCAGAGTTGGGTCAGCTGAAAGCGAGGAGTTCAGCGCCGGATCTCGCCGGCGCAGTGTCGTTCTTGCCTGCTCAGCCGCGATCGGACCTTCCCGATTACTACCGCACCGCCGACCTGCTGATTATGCCGTCTAGGAGCGAGTCCTTTGGCTTGGTAGCGGTTGAGTCCCAAGCGTGCGGTACACCCGTTGTTGCTTCCAACGTTGGCGGATTGGGAGTGGGGGTGAACCATGAAAAGGGTGGGTTACTGGTGGATAGCTGGAATCCAGCGGACTATTCAAAAGGGATCCTGCGGGTTTTTCAGGAGAGAGGCCTCTCTGAATCGTTGTCCCACGGTGCGGTTCATCACGCTGAGAACTTCAGCTGGGAACGAACTGTTTACCGCCTTCTCGAGCTGTATGCGGGCATCGCTAAACCCTAGTTTTCGCGATGTCATCGTCCTCGCGAAAACTACCCCCGAAAATACTTATCAACACCTAGTTGTGCACAAGTTCATTGAACCAACCATAGGTTTTGTGGATAAGTGAGGGGTTTTCCACAAGATATGAGCCGGAGTTCCGCAGAAAAATCTCTGTGCCAACCCATTCTTGAAGTTATCCACAGTCAGAGGGGTTGATCTATTGGCACCAATGACGTACATTCCGATGAGACGAAGCCCAAGGAGCCGAGTCGCCGCAGTGAACTGTTCGGGGAAGTACGGAACACAAGGCGACAGAGTTTCTTGGGCTTCTGATGTGGAGTCACCTCGTCACTGGAAACTGAAGTACTTTCGACCTAGTTTCAGTTCAGCCCTGGCTTGGGGCTAGCGGCTGATTACCCATCCCATGCGGGCCTGGCTCCAGTGGCTCACGTTGATTGGTCGGATCTGGCCGAAGTCGGGAGATGCAAGCCCAGGCACCTGTGCTGGGTCGAGCGGGGGGCGAAGGGGAAGGGTCGTCGTGGCTGG
>CAXMSI010000059.1:9071-9354 GCA_964196085.1 uncultured Acidimicrobiia bacterium
CGTCGTCGAGCGCCGTTCCTACACCCACGTGGGTGTAGCTGCCAAGAATGTTGTTGCGGTGGCCCGAAGAGCTCATGAAAGCGGCGTGAATCGCGGATGGGTCGTTGGGACCTCGTCCAACGTTCTCTCCGTAGGACTCCCACCCGGAAGCAAGACCCCTGAGCGTCGACTTCGAGGAGTGATAGATCCCACCGGATGCAGCCATGTCGGCCGAGTGACTCCGGCTGTACGATGAGAGCGTTCCCATCGTTGAGAGGGCTGGAAGACCCGAGGACGCTCGCGA
>CAXMSI010000060.1:0-9337 GCA_964196085.1 uncultured Acidimicrobiia bacterium
TGACAAAGTGGCTGATCAAATATCTGATGCGGTAGTCGATGCCCTGCTTGCCCGTGACCCTGATGCCCGGATCGCTTGTGAAACCCTCGTCACCACCCAAAAGGTGGTGCTTGCAGGGGAGATCAGCAGTGACAATCTCCTAAGTGATAACGAATATGACACACTCGTCCGTTCGGTTGTTGAGAGTATTGGGTATACCGATCCCTCAGGTGGCTTCACCGCTGAAGGGCTTGAACTCGACATCTTGCTCCACTCGCAAAGCTCCGATATTGGGCTGGGTGTGGACGGGGGAAATAGTAGATCTGCTTGGCGCGACGATTTCGAACTGCTTGGCGCCGGGGACCAAGGCCTCATGTTTGGCTACGCCTCAAACGAGACCTCGAACCTCATGCCACTTCCGATTGACGCCGCGCACCGCCTTGCCGCTGGATTGGCGGAACTCCGCAAGACCGGCGTACTTCCGTACCTCCGGCCCGACGGCAAGACCCAAGTGACAGTTCGCTATGAGGATGGTGTACCTGTTGCTATCGATCAGGTATTGGTATCGACTCAACATCACGAAGAAGTCTCCCGAAAGCAGATTGTGCAAGACCTTCAACATCATCTCGCCGACTATCTGGATGCAGGCCTCGGAGCTGAGGCATCCTGGGTGATCAATCCCACGGGAAGATTCGTGGTGGGTGGCCCCGACGGGGACTCTGGGCTGACTGGGCGCAAGATCATTGTTGATACCTACGGTGGTGCAGCCCGCCACGGTGGGGGCGCCTTCAGCGGCAAGGATTCTACGAAAGTAGACCGGTCGGCGGCCTATGCGGCTCGTTACCTCGCCAAGCAAGTTGTAGCCGCAGGCCTAGCTGACAGGTGCGAGCTCCAAGTCGCCTACGCCATTGGTGTGGCACGGCCGTTCTCGATGTACCTCAACTTGTTCGGAACGGGCAAGGTTGATCGAAAGCAGCTCGAGCTCTTGCTGATGGACATGTACGATCTACGGCCCGCAGCCATCATCAGCCGGTTTGGCCTTGATCAACCGGTCTTTGCCCCAACAGCAGCATATGGACATTTTGGCCGCAAGGAATTCAGCTGGGAGCACACCGACTCCGCCGCCGAACTGGCGGCAGCTGCTGCTGAGCTGTGACCCTTCAGGTCCTGCCGGACGTCCGAAGCGTCAGTCTTGACAACGGCTTCTCCTACGGAGACATAGACAGCAGCGGTGCCGAAGTTGGGTCGGTGGTCCGGGTTCCGCTAGCAGGGAGAATTGTTCGAGGGTGGGTCATCGACGCTGACGATGGGCCCGTGGAAGGCCTGAAACTCATTCGTTCTGTCTCGGGGGACCTGCCGGTGTTCACCACCGAAACCCTTCCCACTTTGCAGTGGGCTTCAAAGCACTACGTTGCCCCCCTTGCGTCAATAATCCGTGCTGCCAGCCCACCAAACCTGCCACGCAATGTCGCCGTGAGATGGGAAGAAGCAGCGTGGTCCCCAGCCCAGCAACCAACGAATTCGCATGTGATGTCCCCCGACCCATGGCCCGAGCTATGCCGAGCAATTGCCACGACCCAAGCTCGGGGAGAGAGCGTCCTCATCATCGTCCCCACCATGGCCGAGGTGACTGCGGCTGCCGAGCGGCTTGATGGCGTTGCTGGTCTCCAAGTGCTGAATGCTGAAGTATCGGACCACTCCATTACGACGGTGTGGAGCCGTACAGCTGCCACTGCTGGATCGGTGGTTGTGGGGACGGCTCGGTGCTCGCTCTGGCCAATCCGCCGACTAGGCCTCGCTGTGCTGATCGACGAAGGACGCGGAAGCCACAAAGCCAGGCAATCTCCGACGCTCCACACCCGCACCATTCTGCAGGCCCGACACAGACTGGAGGGCATCGACCTGATCACGACTGGGACTGTGCCCACGACCGAGGTGCTGGCGAGCGGCGCCGCGCTAACTGCAGTAGGTGGCCGGCCATGGAGCACTGTTGAGGTTGTTGACCGGTCACTTGAGCCACCTGGACGGGGGGTATTTGATGCTCGCATGAAGGCTGGCCTTCATTGGGCTGTTCGAGAGGAAAAGTCGGTCGCTGTCTTCACCCATCGGCGCGGCTTCGCCCCCGCATTTAGGTGTGTGGGATGTGGAGATCTCCGTGTCTGTACGGTGTGCGGCTCACGGGCGAGAACAGCGGACACCTGTGAGCGTTGTGCGGCCGTCTTGAAGGGCTGCGCCACCTGCGGCAAAGGCCGCTTCGAACCTATGGGCCTTGGGCTTGGTCGGCTGGTCGAGGCCCTTCAAAGGATATGGGGCGATGATGTCGGCCTACCAGGAGACCACAAGCTCATCACCGCAGTCACAGAGCGGGACCTTGCTGAACTTCAGCCGGTGGATCTGGCAATCGTTGTCGATGCCGACGGGCTACTGCTGGGAACCAATTACCGAGCCGGCGAAGACGGTGTGCGGCTCATGGCAAGAGTTGCTGGCAAAGCGCTTGGCCGGACACTGATTCAAACTCTATCTCCAAGCCTGCAGGGCATTCAATGTCTGCTGAGTGGCAACGTAGAGGAATTCATCCGAACGCAACTGTCAGACCGGGAATTGCTTGGGTTCCCTCCCGCTGGTGACATCATCGTGTTGGAAGTCCGTGATGCACCTGATGGGGTAGCCGAACGTGTTTCCGAGCTGAGCGGCGATGGGGTGACTGCCTTCGGCCCGCAACCGTCGCCCAATGGAGATCGGTGGCTCATTCAAGGCTCAGATCTGACAGGAGCAAAAGAGCAACTCCGCACTATTGCGGACTGGTTGCGTCGGCAAGGTGCGTCGTTGCGAATTGACGTAGATCCGTTGGACCTTTGATCCCAACGGATCAAGGCGAGCAGCCTTCACCGGGATCTCGAGAGTCCTAAGGTACGGCCATGGCTTGGATATCGGAGTTGCCTGATGACGCGTCGCTTCCCCGTGAGATTGCCGCGCTATTCGACTCCAACAGGGATCCCGAGACTGGTGTTGTAGACAACATCATGGCAGTGCACTCACTTCATACCGCTGGGTTGGCTGCTCACAATGACTTGTACCGAGCTGTGATGAGTGGCACTCGAACACTGAGAAAGGTAGAACGAGAGCTCATTGCGTTGGTCGTATCGCTTGAGAACGAGTGCCACTACTGAGCGGCTCATCACCGGCGCGGTCTGCGGCGGTTACTGAAGGATGATGAGCTATTGGCAGCGATAGAAATGAACTGGAGGGTTGCTGGGCTTTCCGCCGAGCGGCTGGCAATGCTGAGCTACGTTGAGAAGCTGACCAAGACCCCAGCTGACATGGCCAAGGACGACGTAGACGCACTGGTGGCTGTTGGGTTCACTGACAGCGATATCCTCCACATCTGCGAAGTCACTGCCTATTACGCCTACGTGAACAGGATCGCCGACGGACTCGGGGTACAACTCGAGAAGTAGGTGGACTGAGGTGGTGGGGGCCCTTCGCCGGTGTCCGACTTCCAGAGTCAACTCACTAAGATCTCACGCTATGGCTATCTATCCGATCCGTACGTTTGGCGATCCCGTCCTGCGCTCAAAAACAACTCGTGTCTCTGCGGTGGACGGTGCGCTGCGACAGCTATGTGCGGATATGATCGAGACCATGTACGACGCTCCTGGTGTCGGATTGGCCGCAACGCAAATTGGCATTGGCCGCCGAGTGGCGGTATTCGATGCCGGTTTCGGGCCCCAAGCTCTGATCAACCCCGAGTTAGAGGAAGTCGTGCCTGGCATGGTGCTGGACACGGTCACAGGCGAAGTCACTATCCCAGAGGATGCCCTTGAATTCTGGGAGTACGATGAGGGTTGTCTCTCAGTGCCGGGGCATTTCTGGCCTATCACCCGTCCCGCCTGGGCCATTGCTACTGCTACGAACCTCGAAGGCGAGAACGTTACCTATGCGGGCGACGACCTCCTAGGGCGAGTGCTTCAGCATGAGATCGACCATCTAGAGGGAACGTTGCTGATTGAGCGATTGGGCAAGGTCAGAAAACGTAAGGCATTGAAGGAAATCCGCGAAGAGGCGTTGGGGATTTAAGTGCGAATTTCGTTCCTTGGAACACCAGAGGCTGCGGTCCCAACGCTGCAGCTCCTTGCAGCTCACCACGAAATCGTGCGGGTTGTCACACGGCCCGACCGGCGAGCCCCAAGAGGGAAGGGTTTGCAACCGTCGCCAGTAGGTGCAGCGGCCGAGGCTCTTGACCTTCCACTCGTGAAACCCATCGATCGGACCGACCTCCGCGGCATCGAGTTTGGTGACGCCGAGCTTGCAGTAGTTGTGGCCTTTGGAATGATCATCCCAAAGGATGTGTTGGCTCTACCCAAGCACGGCTTTATGAACTTGCATTTCTCGTTGCTGCCGCGTTGGCGGGGTGCAGCCCCCGTGGAACGTGCAATCTTGGCCGGAGACGCAGAACACGGTATCTGCGTCATGGCAATGGACGCCGGACTCGACACGGGCAATATTTACCAGCGAGTCGTTGTGCCAATCGAGGGGCTGAGTGCTGGGGACGCAACCACTAAGTTCGCCGAGATAGGTTCAAAAGTGGTGGCAGATGTGGTGAAGGCCCTTGACTTGGGAATTGCAGAAACCGTGCCTCAAGAAGGGGAGAGCACGTATGCCGCAAAGGTCGAGACGGCTGACGCGCGGTTGGATGCCAACATGGGGCCGGCTGAGTTTCTCAGGGCAGTACGCGCTTTCGAACCGAGGCCAGGAGCGTTTTTGATGAGTCAGGACGGACGGTTCAAGGTTTTGCAGGCGCGATCCTCCGACGTCAGCATCGAGGTGGGCAAGATGGAGGCTGTTAAGCAAGGCGTGGTTTTGGGTTTGCTGGGAGGATCAGTGTTGCTAGAACGAGTTCAGGCGCCGGCACGGAGACAGATGAGCGCTGCAGACTGGGCAAGAGGGCTTCAGGAACCGCTCGAGGACATCCAATGGCTGTGAGACCGAGGGCAGCAGCTTCTCAGATTCTTGGCAGAGTCATTCGCGGTGGGGCGTATGCAAATGTGCTCATCGATGCATGGACCAAGGACCATGCAGCCGCTGACGCCGTATTGATTCGAGCAAATGTCTTCCATACGCTGCGATGGCTGGGACGGATCGACAGAACCCTCTCCAAGCATGTATCTCGGCCTCTCCAGCGCCTTGAACACCCCGTTCTTGATCTGTTGCGGGTGGGCACCGCCGAGATAATGTTGGGCACTCACCCTGCTCATGTGGTTTCTGATCTTGTGGAGGTGACTCGGGAGATCGGGAAACCGAAGGCCGCTGGCCTCGTGAATGCAGTGCTGAGAAAGGTCGGAGAGGACCCGGGGGGCATAGGCCCGATAGAGATCGACGGCGGCTTTCCTGAATGGCTTCTTTTGGACCTGCAGGAGGCTTGGGGCAGCGAAGAGGCATCGGCGTTTCTTGAAGCGTCAAACAAGCCGCCGCGCGTTGGCGTGCGAGTCCCCCCCGGGGGCGAGGCTCCTGACGGCAACCCGGTAACTGGAATCCCGGGAGCTTGGCTGTGCGATCGACCACCCCCTCAAGCAATCATTCAGGACCCTGCGTCGGTGGCTGTTGTGAACGCACTTGATGTGCAGCAAGGTCATCGGGTGTTGGATCTGACGGCCGCCCCTGGAGGAAAGACTCGACATTTACTCGATCTAGTCGGGGAGTCGGGAGTTGTTGTTGCGAACGAGCGCCACCCGCGCAGGGCAAGAGATGGTGCGAGACGGGTACCGGAGGCTGAATGGATGATGGCCGACGGGCGAATGACAGGGTTGGTCCCGCAAAGCTTTGATCGAGTATTGGTGGACAGCCCCTGCAGTGGATTGGGCACCCTCCGACGTCGTCCAGAGCTGCGTTACCGGGCCACCCCTGCAGATGTGGAGCGATTGTCAGGGATCCAACGAGCTCTTCTGCAGGCAGCCATCGAACTCGTGAAACCTGATGGCCTTGTTGTCTACTCTGTGTGTACTGTCACCTCGGCCGAAACGGATGCAGTTGTGGAGTCTTTCAATGCAGAGGCTCCTGAGATCGGGATCGGGCGCCCTCAGGGCAAGGGCTTGCTTCTCGCTCCTCATTTGTGCAGCACCGATGGTATGTACATCAGCCAAGTCCGCCCCTAGGGGTTTGTACTGCACGAGGTCGCCTACTTTTTGATAAATTGAACTGATTGAAGGAATAGCCTTCTGTTGGCTTACTTTCTGGTCGATACCTAAAACTGAACCAGCTACAACGTGAGTAGTCGGGGGACGAGTGGTATCAGCTAGTTTGTTGATGCCCTGGAACAAGCGGTCCGGTAATGAGCACAACAATTCCAACAATAGAGTCCCCCGAGGAGCCAAAGGCTGCACCCGGTGGCATCAGCGCAGCTCCCGAGGCGAAGCGCGTGCTCATTGGTGATGCAGACGTCGAAGTTGCCTCCTTCGTTCGACACCACCTAGAGGCCGCTGGTTTCACTGTCGAAGCGCTCGTGGAGGCGAGTGAAGTAGTTGCTCGAGCTGTTGGCCCCGATCAACCCGATGTCGTATTAATCGATGTCACTCTTCCCGGCATGGAAGAATTCGGTGTTCTCGAAGCTATTAGGGCCAACCCTAAGGCAGCTTCAATGGCCATCGTGTTGCTTACTTCCAAGGTGGACTCGGACCATGTGATTGAGGGCCTAGATCGTGGAGCAGATGACTACATCCGCAAACCGTTCGAAGTGGAAGAGCTGGTCGCGCGGGTCAAGTCGGTTCTCCGACGGTCGAAGCTGATGCGCGACGTTTCGCCGCTGACTGGCCTTCCTGGCAACTTCCGGGCGACAGCTGAGATGGAGCGTCGGATCAGTGCTGGCGAACCGTTGGCTATTGCCCACTTGGATCTCGATAACTTCAAGGCATTCAATGACCACTACGGGTTCCTGCGCGGTGATCAGGTGATCAAGTTTGCAGCGCATGTCATGATTGAGGCTGCAGCAAGTTGCAGGGACACGACCTTTGCCGGACACATTGGTGGTGATGATTACATTGCGCTTCTTCACCCAGATGAAGTCGACCGATTCTGTCAGCGAGTGATGTCTGAGTTCGATGCTGGCATATTGGACTTCTACGACCCGTCTGATTCGCTTCGAGGCTTCATCGACGTCCCCGACAGGAACGGGGAGAATCGCGCCTTTCCAATCGTTTCGATTTCGATTGGTGTGGCAACCAACCGGACTCGCGTGCTCGGATCCCGATGGGAAGCGTCGTCTCTCGCTGCTGAAATGAAGGAAGTTGCAAAGGGAGAACTCGGATCGTCCTATGCGGTCGACCGACGGGTGGGCTAGCGGACTCGAAGGGGAGTCCACAGTCGTAGAATAGATGGATGGATCATCCCTCCTACATGCTCGACGCCTTAGCCCTCGCCCATGAGCAGCGGCCCCATCCAAACCCTGCAGTTGGTTGCGTGGTGGTGAAGGGAGGCACGATCGTGGGCCAGGGGGCAACCGATAACGCCGGACGACCCCACGCGGAGATCCTCGCCCTCGCCTCAGCCGGGAACGCTGCCCGAGGGGCTACAGCCTACGTCACACTTGAACCCCACAATCATAAATCTACGAGTCCGCCATGCACCGACGCACTGATCGATGCCGGGGTTGCAAAAGTGGTCGTGGCTGTGTTGGATCCCAACCCCTCCGTTAGCGGTGCCGGGGTCGAACGCCTAAGGGCTGCAGGGGTAACGGTCGAAGTTGGCGTCGAAGCCGATGCGGTCAAAGAGCAATTGCGTCACTACCTCTATTCCTACGCCAAAGGACGCCCGTACGTCGTGATGAAAGCCGGACTTACCTTGGACGGTAGCGTTGCCGCTATCGACGGGTCGAGTCAGTGGATTACCAGCAAGGAGGCTCGCTCCGACGTGCACCGACTCAGGGCAGACGTGGACGCCGTCATGGTCGGGGCAAACACCCTGCGGGTGGACAATCCGCTACTAAACGTTCGTCTCGACGGGTTCGATGGTCACCAACCTCACCCAGTGGTTGTCAAGGGCAACGAACCGTTGCCTGACGTTGCGCTTTCTAGAAGCAGCACCTTGGTGATCACCACTACCCCAGAGATTCCCTGGGGCCGGCCTCTCGTGGTGGAGCCCGACCGAAACGGCCTGCCAGACCTCCTCCAAGCCATGGTTAGCCTTCGAGAAGAAGGCCTCTTGTCGGTTCTTGCTGAAGGTGGAGCCAGACTGAATTCGGCCTTGTGGAGAGCAGGGTTGGTTGAGCGAGGGGTCTGGTACTTCGGTGCCAAATTGGGAGGAGGTCAGGGACGTCCCGTGTTGTCTGGGCAGTTCGATACCCTTGCAGATGCAGAGGGTGTTTCGATCGTTGACGTTCGAATGATTGGCCCCGACATACGTTGCGAGTTTGTGAGGAAGTAGCTGGTGTTTACCGGAATTGTTGAGGCAGTCGGGGAGGTGCTTTCCTTCGACGACGCCACCACGCTAGGGACGCTCACTGTGCGCTCGGCCGGCTTGTTTGAAGGCCTGAAGCAGGGAGCCAGTGTCTCGTTCAATGGAGCCTGCCTCACCGCTGTTGCGCTATCTGCTGACGAGATCACCGTCGAGCTAGTACCCGAGACCATGGACCGTACGAATCTGGGAGGGCTCACCCAAGGTTCTGCAGTGAATCTGGAGCGCGCGATGCCAGCTGACGGTCGATTTGATGGCCACATTGTTCAGGGGCATGTAGACGCAACTGTCTCCCTCACACTGATAGAAGATTTTGGTGAGAGCCAGAAGTTCTGGTTCAGCCTCGATGCAACTCAGGCCCCGTTCGTTGTTGAGAAGGGGTCGGTCACACTCAACGGCGTTTCCTTGACAGTCGCTGACCTCGACCCCACCCAATTCAGCGTCGCGTTGATCCCCCATACCCTTGCCAAGACCAATCTGGGCACGCTCACCATTGGGAGCAAGCTGAATTTCGAGGCCGACGTACTGGCCAAATATGTTGAACGACTACTCGGGAGCCGAGGATGAACCTCAATACTATCGAAGAAGCCCTTGCCGCGTTGAAGAACGGTGAGTTCGTCATCGTTGTCGACGATGAGGACCGAGAAAACGAGGGTGATCTAATCCTGGCTGCCGAGGCGGTGACACCCGAGAAGATGGCTTTCATGGTCAGGTACACGTCGGGCATCATTTGCCAGACTCTGAAAGCTGATCGGCTTTCAGAGCTAGATCTGCCGCAAATGGTCCAGAACAACACCGAGGGTATGCGTACTGCCTTCACTGTTTCGGTTGACTATCTCCACGGCACCACAACAGGAATCTCCGCGTCCGACAGGTCAGCGACGATCAGCGCACTCATCGATGACTCAATCCA
>CAXMSI010000061.1:0-353 GCA_964196085.1 uncultured Acidimicrobiia bacterium
GTTCGCCACTGAGCAGGTTGACTCGTTCTTGCATTCCCACCAACCCGTGGCCGCCGGGGAGGGCATCAAGCGACGCGGCAGATCCATGGCCTGTGTCAGTAATCTCAACTCGGACTTGGTGAGGTTGATACGACATCAGCACTTCGGCGGTGGCGCCAGTCCCACCGTGTTTCAACGCATTGGTGAGCGCCTCTGAGACAATCCGGTAGATATTGAGGCTGGTGCCTGGTGGAAGATGGAGAGAATCTCCTTCGTTCCGAAGCTTTACGGGGAGACCCGCACTTGTCATTTGGTCGGCGAGAGACTGTATGCGCTCGATGCCCGGCTGCGGAGTGAGGTCTGCCGGCCCGTCG
>CAXMSI010000061.1:420-9247 GCA_964196085.1 uncultured Acidimicrobiia bacterium
AGCCCAACCATGCGACGCATCTCGGTGAGGCCGTCGCGTCCTGCGTCTTCGATCACCTTCAACGCTTCTGAAATTCTGGGATCTCCGTCGCGGGCGAGACGAGCAGCTCCTTCGGCCTGGATGGTCATGACTGCCATTTGGTGTGCGACCACGTCGTGAAGCTCCCGGGCAATACGACCTTGTTCTTCCTCTACAGCTTCAGCTGCAGTTGTTGCTTGGTTCCGCTCGGCCTGCTCGGCCCGGTCGTGGGCTGATTGGAGACGACGGGCCCGTCGGTACACCTCTCGCCCAAGAGCGAGGGGAATAGTCACGGCCACGAACACACCAAGGATGGTATCAAGCGTCACTGCATCCGATAGGAACATCCCCATACCAGTCCAGGCCACAAGGAGGCCGGCTCCCGCTAGGCCCACCTTGAGGCTGTGTTCTCTTGGGGAGTACATACCTACTGAGTGAGCAAGCACCGCGATGATCAGTATCTCACCGGTGTCGACGGTCCCTAGGCCTCGTGCCCACATCCAAATGGCCACACCGATCCCAAACATCATCCTTGGGTACTTCCGGCGACCGAAGGTTGTTGCTGCCATGACCACGGTTAGGCCGATAACGAACGGACTAGCTGGGTTGAGCTGAGGGTCCATTTCCTCGAGGAAGATCGTTTCGACCTCGGCACGATTCGTGAAGACCATGATGTTGATCAAGGCGAACAGCCCGAGGTCTCTTAGCCAGTTGGGTACGCGTTGTCGCCGTTCTTCGATCATGCCTGCATCGTATTGCATTTCATGGAAGGCCGCATCGTTCGCAAGAACGATATTGACGCCCTGTGTAAAAGGAATTAGACGTAGTGTAAATTATTCTTTACACTACTGGAACACGATCAAAAGGAAATCACATGCCAATGCCTCTCTGGTGGGGACAAGTCAACAAGCGAGTCTTCAACCCGTCCGCTTTGAAGAATGGGAAGTGGGACATCATCACTCACGTAGGCCGTGTCTCAGGCGCCACATATCGCACCCCGCTTCAGGCATACGCTGTTCCTGGTGGGTTTGTGATCTCAGTGGTCTACGGACCCAAGACAGCTTGGTTGCAGAATGTTCTTACAGCAGGAGCAGCGACGCTTGAATACCAAGGCAAGGAAGTATCAGTGACAAACCCGAGAATGATTCCAACCGAGGAAGCTCTAGCGCTCAACTCTGACGTTGAGGCCCCGCCCGCAATGTTGAAGATCGGCAAGTTCTTACGACTGGATCAGACGACGTAGCGAATGACACCGTCTGGCGACTCTGACTTTTGGAGCTACGTCTTTGCAGCGTTCTTTCGGTCAGCCTCTGAGAGGTGTCTTTTACGCAGGCGGATCGACTTAGGTGTGACCTCAATGAGTTCATCGTCATCAATCCACTCCATCCCAACCTCAAGTGTGACCTCTCTGTGAGCCTTGAGCTTGATGGCATCATCGGATGCATGTGTCCGAATGTTGGTGAGCTGCTTGCCCTTGCAAACGTTGACCACCATTTCTGATGGACGAGATGCTTCCCCGATGATCATGCCTTCGTAGACGTCTACGTTGGGGCCCACGAACATTTCGCCACGCTTTTGAAGGTTGTCCAAGGCGAAGCCCGTTGAGGTGCCACGGCGGTCAGCCATCATGGCGCCACCGGCACGAGTTGGGAGGTCTCCCGCCCAAGGCATCCAACCGGTGTGGCGCTGGTGTAAAAGGGCCGTTCCACGAGTTGATGTCATGAGCTCTCCACGAAAACCAAGCAGGCCACGAGCCGGAGCATCTACCTCGACAATGGTGCGACCTGATGTGCCTGGGCGTAGGTCGGTGACGCGACCCATACGAGGAGCAACAGCCTGAGTCACAGTTCCCACGTACTCGTCGGGAACGTCGATAACAGCACGTTCGGTAGGCTCATTGCGCTTACCGTCGATCTCCCTGATGACCACCCTGGGGCGAGATACCTGAAGTTCGAAGCCTTCACGACGCATGGATTCGATGAGCACAGCAAGCTGTAGCTCGCCACGGCCAGCTACCTGAATCTCCTCGGGAGATGCGGCTTTTCCGAGCTTGATCGATACGTTTCCGAGGACTTCCTTCTCGAGGCGGTCATGAATCTGACGCGAGGTGAGGAACTTGCCTTCGAGTCCGGCCATTGGGGAGGTGTTTACTCCGAATGTCATGCGCAGGACAGGTTCATCAACTTTGAGTCGGGGGAGTGCCTGAGGCGCCTCACCGTTAGCGAACGTGTCGCCAATTTCAACTTCGCCGAAGCCCGCAATGGCGAAAAGGTCTCCTGCGGAGCGTTCTTGGACGTCGGTTTGAGCAACGCCTTCGAAGCCTTGAAGTTGTGCGAGTTTACGCTTTACAACTTTGCCGTTGTCTTGGAGGAGCGAAACCATGTCGCCCTTCTTCATCGTGCCTTGCACGACTCGGCCAATGCCGATGCGGCCGAGGTAGTCAGAAGCGTCAAGGTTGGTAACCAGGGCCTGGAGATCTGCATCGGGGTTGCCTGTGGGGCCTGGGATGTGTTCAACAATGGTGTCGAGCAGTGACGAGAGGTCCGCGTCCGCTGACGGCATTCCAATGCCGACCATTGAACGTCCTTCGCGGGCGACAGCCGAGAGGATCGGGAACTCAATGTGCTCGTCGCCGGCTCCGAGTTCGAAGAAGAGCTCGTAGACTTCGTCAGCCACCTCTTCTGGCCGAGCATCGCTACGGTCGATCTTGTTGATCACCAGGACCGTTGGGAGGCCAAGAGCCAGAGCCTTCGAAAGGACGTAGCGAGTCTGTGGCATGGGTCCCTCAGCTGCGTCGACGAGGAGGACAACTCCGTCAACAAGGGTCAGGGCGCGCTCAACTTCGCCGCCAAAGTCAGCGTGACCTGGGGTATCGACGAGGTTGATCTTCGTGCCCTTCCATTCAATGGAAGCGGCCTTAGACAGAATGGTGATGCCACGCTCACGCTCCTGATCGTTCGAGTCCATGACTCGGTCGACCTTCTCCTGGTGCGCTGCAAAGACGCCGGCGCTATTAAGCATGGCGTCTACAAGGGTGGTCTTGCCATGATCAACGTGCGCGATCAAAGCGATATTGCGGAGGGGGGAGTTACTCATAACCACTCCAGTCTAGTTGTTTAGGGGTTCGGTGGAAAGTCGCGACGCCCGTGAGCGATTTGAACGCCTTAGGTTGGCAGAGTGAAGCGGACTGCCTCAATCGCCCCGGTGCGCCTGAATATAGAACGCGAGGTGAGACGATCTAGGGTCAGGCCAGACTGGTGGGCACCCCATTTTCCTGATTGCATGAGCTCAACCGCTCCGGACTCACCCGAGGTAAAGATGAACGGCACACCGCAGTAGGTGAATTCACCGGTTCCATCAACTCCTACAAGCTCAGTCGATCCAAGGAGACCCGGGACCACCGAGATACGGCCGTCAGCGACTCGAAGACCGAGCTCTCCGAAACGAGCAATGATGCCTTCCTTGACGGTGCCCGTCATCCAGGGCTGTTGCGCTCCTGAGTGGGCTGGAGAACATGAGTAGCAGTCCGTGGGGATCGCTCCGAAGGTGGCAGGGTCCTTCTGGAATCCCAGTCCGCCACGCACCCGCAAGTAGGCGGCACGCAAGTCATTGACTACTCCTGGAGCCTCGGAACCCTCGACCGCCCTCCAGTAGGACTCCTGTACGCCGACGAGTAGCTTCCCGACCATATGCCAGAAGATGGACCCTATGCCTTCATACCCGTACATGGAGCCGGATCGACCGGTGTAAGCGTGATGATTGAATAGCTGTTCATAGGTCGAACGGACCGCAGTGCGCGCTCCGTCGGCGATGGCTGTCGAGTCGAGTGCCGTCACGACATCATCATCGTTTGTCATACCGGGGGCGAAATGCAGCATGCCAAGGTGATCCTGAATGAGGACGTTTGCTGCAATCAATTGGTCGGCGAGTGGACCGAGAACGGGGTGATCAGCTGGGATGGTGTTCTTGTCGAGGAACCCGGGCAGATGCTTCACTGGGTAGAGCATGAATGAGTTCTGGTCCGGTCGGTACATGTCAGAAGAGAACAGGGCATCGATGACCTCAAGTGACTCAGAAGAAGACAAGGCGCCCGATGAGATGATCGCGACCTGGCCCTCGAGCATTGGACCGAGATTGCCGACGATTGCGCTGTCGTCGGTTGGAAATGAGACGACGTTGTACGAGGCGAAGAGCCCATCGTTGGTCCTGGCCAAGCTGATCGTGTAGGCCAAGTGTGAGAGAGCTGCCGACAAGCGTTTTACGACTTCGTCAGCCGCTAGGTCTATTGGAGTTGTATCAAAGGAGGAGCTGGCCCGGGCTCGGTGCCGGGTTCCGATGGCTCCGAGTTCGTCCAAGAGGGACCGCCGCTTCTGATCGTCGGTCGCGCAGGCTTGGGGATCATTCCGAGTGAAAGCATCCCCGAGTTCCATTAGCCACTCTGTGGTGGTCTTGGAGATACTGATGGTGCCCTCGGCATGGCGTTCAAGAACGCCCAGCAACGTCTTCAAGTACCCGTGCAAGTAGTAGAGCGTGACCATTGACAGCCCGTATCCGGCAAGGGCGTTGTTGGCGTCGTTCCACTCTGGCCGTTGCGTGTTCATCCAGATCCCTCCGCCAGGGACGAAAGCGGTCAGCTTGGCTAGGGAGGGGACAAGGAGTTTTTCGAAGAGGCCAACCCGAGCGATTTTGGAGTCCGCAGTAACTAGTAGCTTCCCGTCGCTCCCGATGTTGGCAACGCGCTTGTCAACGCGGGCCGCACGCTCGTGGTTGTAGGTGATTGTGGATCGAGGGTCGCGGACCATGGCGTCATGATCGGCAATATCGTAAGGAACGTCGGCGTAGACGAACACGGGTCGTTCCAACCACGCATCAAGATCTCCTGGGTCGAACCGTTCCCAGAGCTTCAGCAGGTGGTGAAGGTAGACGACCTGGTGATCGCCCCAGTAGCCGAGATTCGCCCAAGGGTCGTGGGGGTCTGGAACTTCCCAGTCCATCCCGTCTTGGGTTATCCGGTACGGATTGTTGCCGTCCACGGTTGAAGCGTCCACAAACTTTGTGACTGCATGGACGATGAACTCTGGGAACGAAAGAAGCAGGGCTTCCCAGTTCTGAAAAATGTCGCGCCAGTTACCCTCGTAGCCAATCACCTCCTCGCCGGACTCAGAACGAACATTGATCGAAAATTGGTTCCACGGGCGACTCGGGTCTCCATGTCGACGCGAGAACGCCAGTGGGATGAACTCCAGAATCAGGCGGATCAGGTCTGGATCATTAGATCCGAGAGCGAACGCTCGGAGATCCTCAATGGAAACACGCTCTCCGAGCGCGGCAATCGACTTGGCATGCCGCTTTTGGGTTGGCTGGTTCCAGCGGTCCAGGTGATCGAGGAGATCGGCGATCGGCACCATCATGCCGTGGATCAGCAGGCCACCGCGCATCGCGTTAGACATAACGTTCGAGAGATGATGTGCATCGGCGAGGGGGTCTCCAGTGCGATGGAATCCGTCAGCAAGGGCGAGGAGGACCCGCAGGCGCTCGGTCCCAGCAGCGATATCGGCGTGTACGGCCTCGGACGGGTTGGGTGACCGTGCCTGCTCAACGCTGTTGACAACTTGGGCATGGTTGAGGCGGGAGTCGGCTACAAGACTCCATGCCTTGGATCCACCTGCTGGGAGCTCGATTGGACCCCGGCGGAGATACGAGCCTCGTCTACCGGTGAGCAAGCTTGTGGCTGGCAAGACCTCATCACGTAACATCGCTTCGACGACGCGCTCATCGAGGTGAATTTCTGTTGGTAGGTCGCCGAACGCCCAGATGACTGTCGCCGCCAGAGATTCACCCGGCATAGGGGAGTCGGAGGCCAGCGCCTCCATCGTGAAGATTGCCGAGCTGCCCCATCGGCCGGTCTCGGAACGCTTGTAGGCGTCGGCTAGGTTCGACATGTCTCGTTCGAAGCCGGCGTCGAGTCCGGCCGGCATCACGTCGATAAGGCCGTCGACGATCTCTAGGTCAACGCCCACGTCGGTATCGTTGGTGAGCTCGACGGAGCGAACCCAACCGAAGGAGTCCGAAGGAGACCAGGTCGTCGTGAACTTGACCCCCCAGTCAGGGTTGTGCTCTTCGAATCGGATTCGGTTGCCCATGGTTGATTTGGAGACAGACCGGCGGTTCCGTGCGGAGCTCTCGGGTCCAAAGGGCCGCCAAATCTCACGTACCCCATCTATGTTCCGCGCAATCACCGTCACCGGGCCGGTGACTCCGGCGGCTCGATGGATACGGTCTTCGGTCTCATAGGGGATGAGTGCCCCGTTTGCGTCCGTGCGACCCGCAGTTAGCGTGCCTCGGCTAGACGCGAAAAGCCAGAGGTCTGAGTTTGACGACACGGTCATCAAGAAGGGATCCATCGACGCTAGTCCGTCGACTCGGTACCACTCGATACCGTCGCCGGAGTAGAGGCTCCCGACCACTCCTTGGCCATGGCTCGTGGCGGCGCTCATACAGACTCTCTTATTGCCGTCGCTGTGGCACCACAAGATTCGCGAATGACGAGATCGACAGGAAGGATATCTATGACTGGGCCGTCCTCCCCTGAGACCAGCCGGGTCAGAAGCTCGACCGAGCGGCGTCCGGTTAGAGCTGCGGGTTGTCGCAGGGTCGTCAATGCGGGGGTGGTGGCAGTTGAGGGGGTCAATCCGTCAAACCCCACCACAGCAATGTCTTCGGGAACCCGAACGCCGGCTTCGGCGAGGGCACGCAGTGCGCCGACGGCCATGGTGTCAGATGCAATGAATACTGAGTCAGGCCGGTGAGCCAACAGTTGCTGCATCGCTTCGTAACCTCCCAACTCGGTGAACTTGCCCTTGGCCCGAAGGTTCGGTGGTAGAGCGACGTCGTAGACGGCTAGCCCCTCGACGAATCCGTTGAGGCGGTCGAGGCCAGCTGTCGTGTTGACAGGTGCCTCAATGAGCGCGATCCGTTTGTGACCGAGGCCCACGAGGTGAGTGGCGGCCTGCATGGCGCCACCGTGATTGTCAGCATCGACGTAACTGACTGACGAGGTGTCGGGCCGGCCGACCATAACGATCGGGATGTCGTCATCAGAGACTCGTGCCAGGAGCGGGTCATTCATCCTGGTGGCAGTGATGATGAGCCCATCGAGGAAGCCAGAGGTTACAACCCGCGGGTAGAGCTTGGCCTCTTCAGCCTCGTTCTGGAACAAGAAGAGTGTGAGCGTTAGGTCGCTGTCGTTGGCGGCGCCGCTCACACCTTGGATAAGGCGCGAGTAGTAGGGGTCTTCAAACAGGGCATGTACATTGTTGGGGATCACGAGCCCAATGACCCCGGAGCGGCCCGAAACTAAGGATCGGGCCGCGGCGTTCGGGGTGTACCCAGTTCGCTCGATGACCTCTTCGACTCTTCTCCGAACATCAGGGCTCACACTGGCGTGACCATTGATCACCCGCGACGCGGTGGAACGCGACACCCCTGCAAGGCGGCCAATGTCTTGAAGTGTGAGGCTCATAAGGTCTCCGAGTTTAGGGATCGCTCCCAGTACAAGATTACAGGATCTACATCCTAGATCATAGCGCTTCTTGACGTTTCGTCCATCGTGTGACTATATTGCGTGGGAGCGCTCCCATAAAAGGAGCTGCTCATTCAAGAGGAGCAGTCGTTGAAGGCCAGCTACCGCAAGGTTTGCGCCATTCAACGGAATCCCTCGGCAACACAACAAGGAGATCAAAAAATGAGAACCAAAGGAAAGTGGCTACTAGTCGCTCTCACAGTGCTCTCGTTGGTCGCAGCTGCGTGCAGTAGTGGCGATTCCACCGATGACACCGAGGCAGCCAACGACAGCACACCGACGGCAACTGACGCGCCCGCTGAAGATCTAACCCTCAAAGTGCTCGTGCACTCGAACCCGCCAATGGTGGAGTTCGTGGAGGCGTTCAACGCTGAATTCGAGGCGGCAAACCCCAACGTGACCGTCGAAATGGCTGTGGTCAACGCTGATGAGTTGTCGACAGTCACACAGACTCGTCTGACAGCAAACGACGTGGACGTCATCGATATCTTTGGATTCTCCAATGGTGCTGCTGACTACATGAGCAACGTGACTCCTCCAAACTGGCAGACGCTTATTGATGCTGGCTTGTTGCTTGACATCACTGGCGAAGACTTCGTTGGCAACTACGACGAAGCCTCCATCCGTGACGCAGGCTCATACAACGGCAGCGTGTACTCAGTGAACCTTGGACGTGTGTCCTACAGCGGAATGTTCGTTAACAAGGATCTCCTTGCCGACGTTGGCGTCGCGATCCCGACCACGTGGAGCGAGCTCGTTGCAGCTTGTGACGCTGTTACAGCTGCTGGGAACACCTGCATGACTGCTGGTGGTGCCGATGGTTGGCCAATCTTTGTTGGTTCATACGGCCTCCTCGGCTCGTACTACCCAGACCAAGAAGCTCTCGTCGAAGGTCTCTGGACCGGCGATATAGCTTGGAACGACGAAACGGGGCAAGAGCTCTTCCGTCGATACCAGGTGTATGCCACCGAGATGCTTGAGCCCGGCGTGACCGGCCTCGGACACGATGCAGCTCCAGCCCGTTACCTTGCTGGCGACGTAGCCTTCATGCCAACAGGCGTGTGGCAGGCTCCTGCTGTTGACGAAGCTACCTTCGACTGGACCTACATTCCCTTCCCAGGGAGTGACAACGCCGAAGATAACCAGTACCTCTTCGGAAAGTACGACCAGGGTTGGGCTATTGCAGCTGACTCACCTAATACCGAAGCAGCTCTCGCTTACGTCGCT
>CAXMSI010000062.1:0-9171 GCA_964196085.1 uncultured Acidimicrobiia bacterium
GAGTCCGAGGAAGAGTTCCCTCCGACCGTTGCCAGTCGATGTCGGGTAATCCAGTTCTCGCGGGTTCCGCTACCTCAACTCGTGCAGGGCATTGTGGATACCGGCATCTCGATCGGTGACGCAGAGGAGGCTGCCCGGATCGCTGGGGGCCGTCCGGGCATGGCACTGGTGATTGGAACCGGGTCAAGCTTGTCGGAGTTCCGAAAGTTCTGGCTTAAACTTCCCCAGAAGATTTCTCCCGAACCGGGCATTGGTTTCCACCTGGCCAATCTGGCTGTGGAAGCCACGAACCCGCTAGTTGAGGCGATTGAGTATCGACACGCCCGTCAAGGGGCTGACACTAAGACCGAGAAGGAAAAGCAACAGCGTGAGGTGAAGCGAGCCCGCCGAGACCTCCTCGTGAATGGGCTCGAGATTCTCGCGGGCTTCTACGCGGATGCGGCTGTGGCCCAGTTCGGAGGGGTGGTCCGTAACCCCGACGTTGACCCCATGGACTTTGTGCTGGTTACCAAAGGCCAAGCCACCCGCAACGCCGAGATGGCCCTCGATGCGGGATTGGCCATACGTCGTAACCAACGCCCGGCCTTGGTCCTCGCCAACTTGATGGTGAAACTCGCCAGCTAGGCCGGCTGGGAACTACCGAGGTGAGTTCAGCCCGGGCTTCGACGGTTGAGGTCCTGGAGTTCCTTGTTGCTGAAGCCGAAAAGCGCCCCTGAGGGGAGCTTTTTGAGATGGAGCCGGAGAGGGGGGTCGAACCCCTGACCTGCTCATTACAAGTGAGCTGCTCTGCCACTGAGCTACTCCGGCGGGAGTATTACCTGACTATGTTGAGCCGAAGAGGGGATTTGAACCCCTGGCCTGCTCATTACGAGTGAGCTGCTCTACCCCTGAGCTACTTCGGCGAAGCCGGAAGTCTAGCTTGTGAAGTGAGTTCCAGAAACTCGATTTGAGGTATCGTACTACTTCGCAATCAGATTGGAGTCAGGCGCGTGGCCGACTCAGCGAATTTCTCAACTGAAGTCATGCCCTTCGCCCCGCAGCTCTACGCCCACGCGCTGCGGATGACTCGCAATGCTGCTGATGCCGAAGATGTCCTGCAGGAGTCCTTCCTTAAGGCCTACCGGGCCTATCACACGTTCGAGGAAGGCACCAACCTTCGTGCTTGGCTGTACCGCATTGTCACCAACACCTACATCAACAAGTACCGCAAGAACCAACGCCGCCCCGATGAGGTCGAGCTAGACGAGGTGGAGGACTTCTTTCTATATCGCAAAATTCGCGATGAGAACAACGGTGCCAATCGTTCGGCCGAGGATGAGGTGCTCGAAGGGTTCGTCGACGCCGAGATCACCGAAGCGATCGAAGCGCTCCCCGAGAACTTCAGACTGCCTGTGTTGCTCGCCGATGTTGATGGATTTTCGTACAAGGAAATCGCCGAAATGACGGGCGTTCCCATCGGTACTGTGATGAGTCGATTGCATCGGGGAAGAAAATCGCTGCAAAAGACGTTGTGGAAGGTAGCTAAAGACCGAGGACTCGTCGAAGGAGGTAATGATGCATAACCACGCATGCGATAATGCAATCAAACGCATCTACCCATACCTCGATGGCGAGCTCACTTGGTATAAGAAATTCCAGATTAACAGGCACCTCAAGGGATGCCCTGGATGCACAGGTATCTATGGCTTTGAAGATCGGTTGAAGAAGGTCGTTGGCGGCCGCGAACCCGACGGGCTGCCAAGCGATGCCATGGACCGGCTCAAGACAGTTCTCAAAGATGAAGGCTGCGAAGGCCTGTAGGTTCGTTCTCCGTTGCCGAGCCCGCTACGATTCCCCCATGAGTCGTATTTCGCGAATTGTCGTTCTCTCCACACTTCTGCTCCTACCCGTCCTTCCAGCTGCGGCCACGCCCTCGGCGCCATCGGTTGTGGCCGTTTCTGTTTCGACTGCCCAGGTTGCTCTGGCGCAGGTTGAGCCAGCCGTCGAAATCGACCTTTTTGAAGGAGAAGAACGCCCCGAGCAGGCATGGACGTTCTGGGTAGTCATGCCAGCAACTATCGCACTCGGAGTTATCACGGTGCTGGTTTCGCTTATTCTTTACTTTCCCAAAGTTGTGATGAAGCGTTACAAGACCGTTGACTGATCAATCGGTATGGCCTTTGGCCCATCGGGTGGCCAGGCAAATTGGGGGCACACACCCATTAGGCCAGTCTTACCACCTAGAAGAATTGGCGCTGCAGATGCCGCGGGTGGTCGCCGATGTGGGCCCCCTGGTAGAGCAGGCAACCGGGCTGGTGGCCCCAGCCGAGCCGCTTACCGAAGTCGTGACGCGATCTCAATGGTCAGAGCGAACACTCCAGTTCTTCTCGGCGATCAACGCAAAGGCGTTGGGCGAAGCCATCAACGACTCAACATCGGCAGCCATGCAGACCGGAGCCTTGGTTGGCTTCATGTCCAAGCGGGTGCTTGGACAGTACGAACTGGTATTGCCCTCATCCGAGGGCGAGACCGATTCGATCTTCTTTGTTGGGCCCAACATCTTGGCCCTCGAACGCGCCCACCAGTTCAAGCCCTCCGAGTTCCGTGCTTGGATTGCCCTGCACGAATGCGCCCACCGGGCCCAGTTCCTTGGTGTGCCGTGGATGAAGGAGTATTTCCTCGGCCTCGTCAACGAGATGACTTCGAGTGCGAGCCAGAACGCAGATCGTGTTGGGCCGGTGCTGTCCAAGGCTGTGTCATCGTATCGCGAAGGCACACCATTCATTGATGACTCGGGTCTTGTAGGGCTAGTGGCGACACCAGAGCAGCGGGCCACGCTCGACAAAGTACAGGCGTTGATGAGCCTCCTTGAGGGCCACGGCCATGTGGTGATGGACCGGCTTGGCGCAGAGATGTTCCACACCCAGAAGCGCATGTCCCAGCTACTCAAGCGTCGACGTCAGGATCCGAAAGTGGCCTTCCTCATGAAGCTGAGCGGACTTCAGATGAAGATGCGCCAGTACGAGGATGGTGAGCGATTCGTGAGCGCCGTGGAGGCCACCGCTGGGTGGGATGCGCTCAATGCTGCATGGGAGTCGCCTGAAGCATTACCCACAATTACTGAGATCGGAGACGCCGGATCGTGGCTCCGAAGAATGGGATGACACACGTTGATGAAGTGATTGGGCAGCTCTCGTCGCTACAGGGATCAGTCGTCGTGGGCCTTTCGGGTGGGGCCGATTCAGCCGTGTTGGCTCACTGCGCCATCCAGGCTGGTTTACAGCCCGGCCTCTTGTTCGTCAATCACGGGCTTGCTGGGTCCGACACGATGGAACGAGCTGCGAGCCGAGTAGCCGGTCACCTAGGGGCGCCTCTGACAATTGTGCAGGCAGAAATGCATGGCACGTCTGAGACCGAAGCCCGTAGGGTTCGCTACACGATGTTTGAGCAAGTGGATGCCGCAACGATCTTGCTTGGTCACACCCTGAGTGATCAGGCTGAAACAGTGTTGATGCATCTTTTGCGTGGAAGCGGCCCCGTTGGCATGGCAGGTATCCCCAGAAAGAGGGGGCAGTTCCTGCGACCGCTCATGAACCTCCCCAGGCTGCAGGTGCGTAACGTGGCCAAGACCCTTGGCCTGCCCTACGTCGATGACCCCGAAAATGACTCCTCGGCTCATCTCAGGAATTGGGTGCGGTCATCGGTGATTCCGTTGCTGCAGGATCGATCGCCAGACGTTGAGCGACTACTTGCCAGAACTGCGTCATTGACCACTCGCCCCAAGGTGTACTCAGTAGAGGCAGGTTCGGCCGCGCTGCTGCCACTAGCGATTCTTAGAACCCTCAGTGCACCACAGCGGTCTGAGAGTTTACGGGAGGCGGTAAGAAGACTGCGCCCACCCTATCCAGCCTCGTTCTCAGAGGTCTCGCGAATGGAAGAGGTGGTCTTCGGCGGCGCGCCTCGAGCAGAGCTTGAGGGTGCGATAGTGGTATTGAGAGACCGCGCGTCCTTGTTTGTCGGGCCGACTCCCGACGTCTCGCGACCTGTCAATGTTGCGAACGGTGTCCGGTGGGGCCGCTGGTCCTTCAGCGAAAATCCAAGCAGGCGCATCTCGTCGCTGTGGAGTCGAGTTCCGCGGGCGTCCATTGTTCGAGGCGCGGTTGTTGGAGACACCCTTTCGATGGGGCACGGCTCCAAAGATGTGTTCTCAGCTCTGGCAGAGTCGGGCGTGCCTCGAGAACTTCGGTTCAGTTGGCCAGTCGTTGAACATGATGGTGATGTCGTGTGGGTTCCCGGAATTCGCCGCGCCCCCGAAGCGGAAGAAATCAATGAGGGCTATGTTGGCCTCGAGGCAACCGAGGAGACGTGGTGAAAGTCGGCAGAGTTCTGATATCTGAAGAACAGATACAGTCGAAGCTCAAAGAAGTAGGAGCTCAAATCACGAGCGACTACGAAGGCAAGGACCTCCTCATTGTTGGCGTCTTGAAGGGGGCCTTCATGCTGATGGCCGATCTCGCCAGGTATATCGACCTGCCGGTTGAGTTCGACTTCATGGCTGTCTCTTCATACGGGTCGGCAACGCAGACAAGTGGGGTTGTGCGCATTCTCAAAGATCTCGACTCAGAGATTGCCGGACGTCACGTATTGATTGTTGAAGACATCATCGATTCAGGGCTGACGCTTAGTTATTTGCTGAAAGCCCTGCGAGTGCGGAATCCAGCCTCCCTAGAAGTGGCGTCCTTCCTCACTAAGACTGGCATTCAGCGAGTCAAGATTGATGCTCGCTACACCGCATTCGAAATCGGCTCTGAGTTCGTGGTTGGATATGGTCTTGACTTCGACGGCCTGTATCGGAACCTTCCCTATGTGGGAATTTTGGAAGAAGACTCGCCTACATAATCCGCAATGGGGCATAGTCTATATCGACGAAGGGGAGTCCCGGTGTTGAAGACCCCCTCGGAGTGAGGACAAACTTGTGAATCGAACGGTTCGAACAATCATTGGGTATACGCTGGTAATCACGCTGCTGATCGTCGCCGCCCAAAGCGTTTTCGGCTCAGCCGGCCCAGAAGAAGTCCCGCTGTCGGAATTTCAGGAAAAAATTGAGGCTGGCGAGTTTGCTGCGATCCGTCTGCGGCCCGAGACCGATGCCCTTGAAGGCTTCGCTCAAGTCCCCGAGAACTTGGCAGATCCCAAGGCCGAAGCTGATGTTCTGGCGAACTTCCCAGCCGAGGTGGAGGGCGAACTGACTCAGGAGCTTCGGGCTAACGAAGACATAGTGTTCGCCTCTGTTCCGGTGAACACCAGCCTTTGGCAGTTTGTCGGTTCGTTCCTGCCGTTCTTGCTCCTTATCGGCATGATGTTCTTCTTCTTTTCCCGGATGCAGGGCGGCGGAAACAAAGTCATGCAGTTTGGCAAGTCCAAGGCCAAGCAGTTCGAGAAGGATCAGATCAAGGTTACGTTTGACGACGTGGCTGGGCTCGAAGAGGCGATCGAAGAACTCGCAGAGATAAAAGAGTTTCTTCAGACTCCAGAGAAGTTTCAAGCTATTGGTGCAAAGATCCCGAAGGGCGTCCTGCTCTTCGGCCCTCCGGGAACAGGCAAGACGCTACTAGCTAAAGCTGTTGCTGGTGAGGCAGACGTTCCGTTCTTTGCCCTTGCGGGATCGGACTTCGTCGAAATGTTCGTCGGCGTTGGTGCTTCTCGTGTTCGAGACTTGTTTGAGCAGGCCAAGGAGCACCCAGCTGCGATCATTTTCATCGACGAAATTGACGCTGTTGGACGGCATCGTGGTGCTGGCCTTGGTGGCGGACACGACGAGCGTGAGCAGACTCTCAATCAGTTGCTTGTTGAACTCGACGGCTTCGAGAGCAACTCGGGTGTAATCGTGATGGCTGCAACCAACCGTCCCGATATCTTGGACCCTGCCCTCCTGCGCCCGGGTCGTTTCGATCGCCAAATCATCGTTGACCGGCCTGATCTCAAGGGCCGACAAGCCATCTTGGGAGTGCATGCCAAGGGCAAGCCCCTCAGTGACGAGATCGACCTCAAGGTGCTCGCCCGCCAGACTCCTGGCTTCACCGGTGCTGACCTAGCCAACCTCATCAACGAAGCTGCGCTGCTCACTGCCCGTCGCGATGGGAAACTCATTGGTATGAAGGATCTTGAAGAGGCGATCGAGCGAGTGATCGCTGGCCCAGAACGCAAGAGCAAGATCATGAGCGAAGATGAGCGGCGCCTCACGGCTTACCACGAGGGTGGCCACACCCTTGTTGGGTACGCCCTGCCAAACGCGGACCCAATCCACAAGGTGACCATCGTTCCACGAGGCCGAGCCGGTGGATATACATTGGCTCTCCCCGAAGACGATAAGTCGTATGCTCGGCGTAGCGAACTCACTGACAAGCTCGCCATGCTTCTTGGTGGGCGCACCGCTGAAGAAATCATCTTTGTTGATCCCACAACCGGCGCTGGCAATGACATTGAGAAGGCGACAGAGATCGCTCGCAAGATGGTCATGGAGTACGGCATGTCGGACAAGCTTGGTCCACTCAAATACGGCACAGGTAGCGGCGAAGTATTCCTCGGCCGTGACTACGGAAAGCAGCAAGACTACTCAGACGAGATCGCTGCCGAGATCGATCGCGAAGTGCGTTCGCTGGTAGAGCGGGCCCATGTCGAGGCGCGGCTGATTCTGGAGACGCACATCGATGCGCTGCATCGGGTCGCAGCGGAGCTCCTCGAGAAGGAGACGTTGTCAGCTGATCAGGTCATCGAGATTTTCCACGATGTGGAGAAGTGGACAAACACTGAGCAAGAAGTTGATCGGTTGGTTCCTCCTGGTTTAGGCCATGGCGAAACTACTGTCGCCGCGGCTAGCACGGACATCTAAATCGTGGCCTTCGATCTCGCAATGATCGAGGCGGCTGTTGAAGCAATTCTCTTAGGGATAGGCGAGGATATGTCTTCGGCTATAGACGGGAGCCTCCGCATTGAATCCGCACCTCGAGCCGAGACCCTCGCTTCGCTCACGGCTCCCTAATGTTTCAGCCCTTTGAGTGGAAGGCCGGGGATCTGACGCTCACCAATGCTGAGCGAACCCTAGTGATGGGGATACTGAACGCTACTCCTGACTCGTTCTCCGACGGCGGCTCGCTTGCTGACTCCGGTGCCGCTGTCGAGCGTGGGCTAGCTATGTGGGAAGCAGGGGCCGAAATTATCGATATCGGTGGGGAGTCGACGCGACCTGGCGCGGACGTCGTGCCCTTGGAAGAAGAACTCCGGCGGGTGATCCCGGTGGTTGGCCGCTTGGCCGACCAGGGAGTCACTGTTTCTATCGACACCATCAAACCCTTGGTCGCAGCTGCGGCTTTGGAGGCGGGCGCAGTCATCATCAATGATGTCTCGGGCTTCCGCTCTGACCGTATGGTTCGGGTAGCTGCTGAGACTGGCGCCGGGGTGGTGATCATGCACATGCTTGGTCGCCCAAAGGACATGCAAGAGGCCCCGACCTATGGCGACGCTGTCATAGATGTGGAGACCTTCCTTCGTGAAATGGCCGAAGCTGTCGAGATGGATGGGGTCCAGCGGGAGCGAATTGCGGTTGACCCAGGGATTGGATTTGGTAAGACGCTTATCCACAACCTGGCGTTGCTTGGAGAAGCACCTACATTTGCGGCCATGGGTTACCCAGTGGTGATCGGAATTTCCCGAAAAGGGTTCTTAGGGACGCTTTCAGGGATTGAGGAACCTCAGGATCGGGACGAAGTTTCTGCTGTGCTTGGAGCCCATATTGCAGCCACAGGAGCTGGGGTCTTGCGGGTGCACAATGTTGCTGCGACCCGCTTGGCCCTTTCGGTTGTGGACCCACTCATTAGGGCCGCACGCGGTATCTGACTGGGTGCACCGATCTGGTTCGAGCAGGAGCTTCTGTTCTGGTTCGCTCTGTGCTGTCGGTCTCAACGAGTCGGAGGACTGGGTTTTACGGGAGTTCTGCAAACAATTGCCCGTTCGGCTCTCGGTAACGTGGCGCGCCGCTATGGTGCGGTCTAACACGGTATGGAGCTATGGTGGCAACAGGGCTGAAACCCAGAGATTTTCATTGGATAATCCGCGGCAAGCTTGCTGTCTCCCAGCGTATCGGCGGGTGCGGTGAGCAACACCGACGGATTAGACGTGAAGAAGAGATCAATTGGGTTGTCGAGAGCGGCTTTACAGCGATCCTCTCGCTGCTCGAAGGAAATCAGAACCTCTCGGCCTACAAACTTGCTGGGTTAGATGCGCTTCACGCCCCATCGCCAACACCGCTTACTCCTGAGTACGCCGAAGCTATTTGCGTGAGTCTGAAGAAGGCACTTGCAGTCAAGGGGTCAGTCGTGCTCATGCACAAGGACATCCTCGACGATGGTATGACTGGTTTGTTGGGTGGTTACTTGGTGCGCTCTGGGTTGCTAGACGACCCAATCAAGGCCATGGCGGTCATTCAAGAGATTGTTGCTCGGCCGCTCGGGCCGCTCGGTCGGTCGTTGATCCCAGCGTCCTGATGTTGGACGTGGTGAGCCTCACCGGCCTGACGGTTCACGCGTTCCATGGCGTTCTCGACCACGAAAAGCGAGAGGGCCAGGAGTTCCTGGTCGATGTTGAACTCCATCAAGATGTCTCTCAAGCCGCGGCCACCGATGACCTTACGGTCGCAAACAACTACGCAGATGTTGCTGATGTAGTTGTGTCAGCTATGACTGCGAACCGCTTCGACTTGATCGAGACAGCAGCAGTTACCGTGGCTAATAGTGTCTTGAACACCTTCAAGCCCGTCGCCGTTCGGGTGACCGTACACAAGCCTTCTGCCCCGATTCTGCATGAATTCGACGATGTTTCCGTGTCAGTATGGCGCTCGCGACGGTAGGCCTCGGATCAAATGCCGGAGCGAGCTCCGCGGCATTGGTGCTGGCGGTTGCAGCAATAGGGGAGCTTGGCACAATTATCGGTGAGTCGTCGGTGTACCGAACGGCGCCTCAAGGTGGACCCGAACAAGGGGACTACCTCAATCAGGTTGTTCTGCTTGAGACTGAGTTTCCAGCCAGAGAGTTCCTCGCCGAATTGCAACGGATCGAGGATGCGGCTGGACGGACTAGGTCGGTGCGATGGGAGGCCAGGACGCTTGACCTCGACCTCATCATGTACGACCAATTG
>CAXMSI010000063.1:0-6008 GCA_964196085.1 uncultured Acidimicrobiia bacterium
GGCTCGTTATCACAAGATCATCATGCTCACCGATGCTGATGTGGATGGTGCCCACATACGAACACTGCTACTGACGCTGCTGTTTCGTCATATGCGCGGCCTTATCGAAGCTGGCTTTGTCTACATTGCTGTGCCTCCGCTGTATCGAGTCAAGATTGGCAAGAAGGTGCATTATTTCGCTGACGACGCCGAACTGAATGCGTACAAAGCCAAGACAGGCAAAGAAGTTCGTCCCACCCGATTCAAGGGGCTTGGCGAGATGAACGCCAACGAGCTCTGGGAGACAGCGATGGATCCGGCCGTTCGGCGTCTTGTCCAGGTAACCGTTGCAGATTTACAGTCAGCTGATGGCCTCTTTTCCACCCTAATGGGTGACGAAGTGAACGCATCTGACGTGCGCTTCCTCGACATCTAGGGAGCCCTCATGAGTGAAACACCACCCCAAGAACCCTCTGAAGACATCGCAGACGCTCCCGAAGGCAACTCGGTTGTCAACGAAGAAGTCGCAACTGAGATGCCAACCCAGACCGCGGCTGCTCGCGGGGGAGATGGCGGCGATGCCAATCCACAGATAGACATCAACGAAGAAATCGGGACCTCGTTCCTTGAGTATGCAATGTCGGTCATTGTCTCTCGAGCTTTGCCTGATGTTCGAGATGGGCTGAAGCCGGTCCAGCGCCGCATCATCTACTCGATGTTTGAAGAAGGCATGCACTTCAGCTCTCGGCACCGCAAGTGCGCCAATGTCATAGGCAATGTGATGGGTAAGTATCACCCCCACTCCAACGATGCTATCTACGACGCTCTGGTGCGCATGGGACAGGACTTTTCTACCAGAAGCCCACTCATTGACCCTCAGGGGAACTTCGGTACCCCTAACGACCCTCCTGCAGCAATGCGGTACACCGAGTGTCGACTGAGTTCGCTAGCCCGGGCGATGACCGACGGCATTAACGAAGATACTGTTGAGTTTGAGCCCAACTACGACGGCGAGCACCAACAACCGTCGGTTCTCCCAGCACGGTATCCCAATCTACTTGTCAATGGATCTACCGGTATTGCGGTTGGTATGGCTACCAACATGCCTCCTCACAACTTGGGTGAAGTGGTTGATGCTGTGCTCTATGCGCTCGATCATCCTGATGCGCAACCCGAGGACTTCCTCGACTTCATTCAAGGTCCCGACTTCCCTACTGGTGGGCTAATTGTTGGTAAGGCTGGTATCAGGGACGCGCTCCTGACTGGTCGCGGTTCCATCAAAATGCGTGCTGTCACAACAGTCGAGGAACTCCCACGCGGCAAGAACGCCATCATTGTGACCGAATTGCCATACCAGGTGAGCACCGATCGACTGTTGGCCAAAATTGCTCTGCTGGTAAATGAGAAGAAACTTGTCGGAATTTCTGACCTTCGGGATGAGTCTTCGGCACGACGCGGAATCAGAATCGTTATTGAACTCAAGCGCGACGCTATCCCTCAGGTGGTGGTCAATGCGCTGTTCAAGCAGACACAACTCCAAGACACGTTTGGTGTAAACAATGTCACCTTGGTTGACGGGGTTCCCCGTCTACTTAACGTCGCCGAGATCATTGGCTATTACGTCGACCACCAGATGGAAGTCATCGAGCGACGCACCAAATTCCGACTCAGGAAGAAGAAGGAACGTGCCCACATTGTCGAGGGCCTTCTCATTGCGCTCGACAACATTGATGCCGTCATCCGGATCATCCGTGGTTCTGCTGACGTCAACGTGGCTCGCACCAACCTTATGGAGCGGTTCAATCTCAGCGAAATCCAGACCAACCACATCCTCCAAATGCCATTGCGTCGGCTCACAGCTCTTGAAACTGACGAACTTAGGCAGGAGTACGCAGAGCTCATGGCTGAAATCGCTGAGCTCGAGGCGATCCTTGCCGATCCGGAAAGACGACGGGCCATTATTCGCGAAGAGATGACTGAGATAGCCCGTAAGCACCAAACAGATCGAAGGTCTGTTGTTGTGCCTGACGACGGCGATTTCACTCTCGAAGACCTCATTGCCGACGACGAACTGTTCATTTCTATCTCATCGAACGGATATCTCAAGTCGGTGAAGGCCAATGTGTACCGGTCTCAGAGTCGTGGAGGGCGCGGCGTTAAGGCTGCAGAATTGCGAGAAGATGACATTGTGGTGCAGTTGCTCCACACATCAGCCCACCGTCACCTGTTGTTCTTTACTAACACCGGCCAAGTGCACCGAATCAAGGCGCATCAGATCCCAATTCAGAGCCGAACAGGAAAGGGCGTTATTGCCCAGGCTGTGTTGCCGCTCGAAGCTGACGAGAAGATACAAGCTGTGATTGACACAAGGGACTTCAAAGAAGCGGAATACCTCGTCATCGCCACCAAAAAGGGCGTGGTCAAGAAGACTTCGTTCTCAGAGTACGACTCCCGCTCCCAGTCGGTCATCGCTATCCGCCTCCAAGGCACCGACGAAGTGGTTGCGGTTCGGGCAACATCGGGTGAGAACGATCTCTTGCTGTTCTCGAAGGATGGTATGGGTATTCGCTTCCCAGAAGCAGACCTCCGTCCAATGGGTCGTGCAACCCAAGGCGTGCGAGGCATGAAGCTAAGAGATGAAGACGAAGTGGTGTCTGCAGCCTCCAATACCGACGCTGATGAAGTACTACTCGTCTCCTCGGGTGGATACGGTAAACGAACCAAGATGGAAGAATTCCGAAATCAGCATCGTGGTGGCTTTGGTGTCAAGGCAATGAAGCTCACCAAGGTGCGCGGAGTGCTCATCGGGGCCCGAGCTGTAAACCTCGATGATGAGGTATTCCTTATCTCAGTGAAGGGTGTTGGTATTCGAACGCCAGTTAAGAGCATCAGTCGCCAGCGCCGAGATGCCACGGGTGTCAAGGTCCAGGCGGTCAAGGAGGGTCTTGCAGCGTTTGCGGTTGTCCAGCCTGAAGAGGAAGAGGAATAACAGTAGAAAGGGCCCTCTCCACTCATCAGCAGATCCAGGGGGTTACCCGTGGGAATTGTTGGCTTAGGGAACCTTCCCATGCTGTCGATGCGTTACATAGACACAACTCATAGCCAGCGGCCGGTAGACTTTCCTCTGCAGGGCTGCCAGATAGGTTTGTAGATATGGTTCAAGTTCGGCGGGTTCGCCGCATTATCCGGAAGTTTGATCCGTGGACAGTGCTCAAGGTTTCCTTGGTGCTCTATTTCGTCCTTGCCTTGGCAGCCGTGCTTGGAGCGGTCATCTTCTGGACACTGCTCAACGCTGCTGGTATCCCGGCCAAGATAGATGAGACACTCGCAAAGATCACGATTGAGTTTATTGAAGGCTCGATCATTCCAGCAGAAGAGAGCTTGTTCAAAGCGACGCTCTTTTTGGCTATTTCGTGGGTTGTTCTTGCTACTGGATTCACCACACTCGGTGCTCTGATGTACAACCTCATCTCAGACGTGGTCGGCGGTGTTGAGGTGATCGTTCTTGAGGAGACCATGCAGCAGCAGGTTCAGGTCCAGGTACCTGTTGCAGCTCCAGCGATGCCTGTTCCAGTTGCCCCACCAACGGCTGACCCACGACCAGCGTCGCTAACCGAAGAAGAGTTGATAGGTACAGATGATGCCACTGAGGTCTTCCCTACGGTGTAGTAACGGCGGGAGGAAGTGCAGCATCAGCTAACCCTCTTGCTGTCTCCCAATTTTCTCGGCGACAGCCAGACCAGCCTGACGCATAGCGGCTATGGGGTCGGAGTTGCCAAGGTAGGCGAGTGCTGGTCCCACTGCCGATATGGCTGTGAGGAAGTTTCTGTCCTCCACCACCCCGACCGTCGTCAGCCCTTGCACTGACACCCCAGCCAAAACACCGTTTGTAGGAGCCGCCAGCATGCCCGCATTCTCCTCAGCCCAAAGTGAGTGAAGTGGTGAAGGGAAGTGAGCTGGGATGCCCGTTCGTAACGGTGGCCCGCTTGGTGTGTAGGCAAATACTTCAGGCGAGGCGACAAGCGAAGATAGGGTTGTTGCGAGCCAGCGAAGGGGGCGGTCTGGGATCTCCACACTGGCAACCTCATCGACGAGTTGATCGCTTATGACGAGATCGAAACCTGCCGGGTCGACGGTCTGAACCACCGAAATCACGGACGGGTGCGCGGCAAGAACTCGCCTCATCCTGAGATGGAGAGGCGAGGAAGTGATGAGGCCAAGCCTCATTCGGTGCTGTCTGCGTCGCCTGTAAACGGCTTCCAGATACCCTCATCTGGGGGAGGAAGCAGTTTCTTTTCCTGAAGCACCTTAAAGATGCCGGCTCCAGCAGCAATGAATAACACGAACTTCATTAACTTTTTCATGAGCACAGTTTAGAGGATCGGGGGCGAACTCGGTCAAGAGATTGACGAATGTGATGTGGCGACTCCAACAAGGGGGTTGGGGTGGCCGACCTATTTCGAGGCTGGTCGCACGAACCAACCGTCGGCGCGTTCTTTGAACCCCATACGCTGGAGGTACGGAGCATGACCTGATGCCGGAGGTGGGGTGAGTAACTGCTGGGCGGCGACGGGATTGTCGGAGCCATAGAAAAACTTGCCGGCCTTTGAGTCCCGATATCTAGGGATGACATAATCCAGATCGATCTGCATCACCCCGTCGGTAACTTCGTGCCCAATCCAAAGGCCCGCGGGAACCATATTTCTCAGTATGAAGAACGACTTGGAGTCTCCGGATGGAGCCACGAACTCGGGTTGGTACGTATTGATATCTTCTGCGTGAAAGACAAGGAAGTGTGCCAAGTACTTGTCAGACGGGTCCGTCTCGAGAACCGAAAAATACTCACGCTCTTGAGACATTCGCCAAAGCCACCAAATGTCAATGAGAATTATCACAGCGTTTACAACCCAGATTGGTGATGAGCCAATAAGCAGACCATAGAAAGCGAAGAAGACCGCTCCAAACAGATTGATAATTCGCAGCTTTCGAAGGGACTGCATTAACAACGAAATCACAACTAAAACAGAGCCGATGTGCCCTACAACCTCGTACCAATCAGTGGTGCTCACAACAACAAGGCTAACCACACGAACCAGCGTGCGCTTGAAACCGGTCCAATAACCCTCCTGCTGTGTATAAGCGACTCCATTGCGGGCACGAGACAGGCAACGTTGCTGTGGATGAGTGTCAGGTGCAAGGCCTCACCAAATCTACGCCTCTTGCCCCGATGAGTCGATTGGGACAGAAGGACGACAAAAAACCATCAGAGCCATTATGACTAGTTCTATAGTATTTAACTAAGAAACATGATACAATGCTGGGTGTAACAACGAGACACCTGGGGTTTTCGGGGAACCATGACGACATGCTGACTTCGTCAAGCGACTGCTGCTCCTGAGGTAACAGTGATTAGGCAGTCGTTAACCCGGAAAAGCTTGAGCGGACGAAAGTCCGCTCAAGCACTTTGTGCGACAAATTCCTGCGGGTTTGGTCTATTGACAGACCGACAGTTGCCGAAACGTACGCTAAGTCCGAATCAGAAACATACAGACTCACAAACTGTCGCAGTTAGTTTTCTAGGTTGCCAACTCCGGCTCGCTGCATGTCGCCCCACGCTTTCTTCTTGGTGTTCCAGAGCAGGGCTCGTACCCTCCAAAACACCGTCTGTTGACGGGCACCCATCTGCTCGAGCAAGGAGTACTTGAGTAGGCGCAGGCTGTGGCCGGCGCTGTTGTAGTGCCCATACCGCTCGTCGAGAAGAAGACCGGCAAGTGTGTTGATCAGACCGAGAAGGAGTGCAGAAGCAACAAGGGGGATGGCCACTTCTAATGCCACATACCCGTAGGCAAAGGCAATTGGGACTACGAACCAGCCAACGAACTCGACCATCGGCGCCAAGAATTCGAAGACAATGAAAGCTGGCCAGGCGAAGACACCAACAACCCCATATTTCGGGTTGAAGACCATGGAGAGATAGCCAGCAATCACCTGGAGGAACCCG
Source organism: uncultured Acidimicrobiia bacterium (assembly GCA_964196085.1). Taxonomy (GTDB): domain Bacteria; phylum Actinomycetota; class Acidimicrobiia; order Spongiisociales; family JAENVV01; genus CAXMPE01. The sequence goes on from CAXMSI010000063.1 coordinate 5,981, forward strand.
CGGTGCCAACGAATCCTCTGTTTACGAA
>CAXMSI010000063.1:6018-9165 GCA_964196085.1 uncultured Acidimicrobiia bacterium
CTTCGCGGACGGCAGGAACCTCGGTCCACGCAACGGCATCAGGAGCATACACAATGCGGTACCTTCGTTTCCGGCTACGCATGTGCTTATGGAGGCGCATGGTGATTTCGAGATCTTCGCCAAGGTGGCCCGTTAGAAACCCACCCACTTCAACAATGGCGGCTTTTTGAAAGACACCCAAAGCCCCGGAGATCAATAACAGCGAGTTGAGGCGTGAAAAGCCTGGTCGAGAAGCAAGAAACGACCGCACATATTCAAGTAGTTGGCTCATCTCAATGATGCTCTTCGGGAGTCCGACCCGACGGACCCGACCGCGGTCGACCTTGCATCCGTTGACGAGCCGCACATTCCCACCCACAGCAATCGTAGCTTCGCGATCCTCCACGATGCGATGCATGGCCGCCAATAGGCACTGATCATCCAAGATGATGTCAGCGTCGGTTGCCAAGAAGTACGGGAACTTCGCCAAGTTGATCCCAGCGTTGAGGGCGTCCCCTTTCCCTCCATTCTCCTTGTCAACCAACTGAACGGGTATTGGAAGAGTGGAGCGATAGATCTGGCGGATGTGAGCTGATGGGATCTCGGGACGAAATGGCACGTGGACTGGAATCATCTTGAATGCCTCGATGAGAACATCCAGGGTGCCGTCCGTGCTGCCGTCGTTTACAACAATGATCTCAGTCTTTGGGTACACCACCATGGACATCGATCTAACTGCCTCGACAATTCCGGCTTCCTCGTTGTACGCCGGCATGATGATTGAGACTGGAGGGGTTGTGGGTGAACTCAGCATGTCGTTGAGGCGGCCGAAGCTCGTGGAGAGCTTTTGAGCTCGCAACTCTCGGTACGACACCCACGCCATGATGGCTGTGTAGATCTGCAACGCAATGAAGTACGTAAAGATGAAATACGTCATCCACTCAAGGACACCACTCACGGCCGGTGCCTGCCCTTGCTGCGATCTCTAGAACTCGGTGCCCTGTGTCGTGGGTTGTGGTGCCGTGGCTTCACAGCAGCATGCTTCGGACCAGTTTTTTGGCTTGCTGGGCCGGTGTACAAAACCGCTTCAGGACGGACAACTTCTTGTTCTCGTTCAATTTCTTCAAGGCGATCTATCTCTATTTCGATCCCTTCTGGACTGTCAGGAACCATGATTTGGCTCCCCATGAGATACTCGGGAGCGACATCGCGTGCGAATTGATCAGGGTCGTCAAGGGCAGCCAACAGAGCCTTCTGCCCGCCAGGAATCGATGTAAGTGCGGTGGCAGCGTTCTGTCGGACCCACCACCCTTCGTCTCCAAGAGCAGCTTTGAGGGCAGGGATAGCTAGAGGATCCATCCTCACGTTCAATGAGGTGGCAGCCTGTGCCCGTACCCGCCAGTCGGGATCACTAAGTGTTTCAATGAGCGAAGGTACGCATGACGGTGAGCCAGCTGTGGCAAGAGCGGCGGTGGAACGGACCCGAACATCGAGATCTCCTGAATTGAGCCCAGAGAGCAGGATGGGTTCAGCTATTGGGTCACCGATCTGACCAAGCACCTGGATGAGAAGACGCTTGGTTTCTGGTGTGGTCTGTGGATGGTCGAGGACCAAACTAATAGGGACAATTGCCGTTGGCCCGAATGTGATGAGGGCGTCAGCTACCCGACTGCGCACCCAGTCGGACCCTCCAGCCATTGCAGCCATTACCGCAGGCAAGGTCTCAGGGCGACCAACCCGGGCCAGAGCGTGGGCTGCGTTGATCTTGACTCCCTGTTCTTTGTCAGTGAGTGCCTCGAGGAGGAATGGAACTGAGTCTTCGTCCCCAAGTTGGGAGAGCCCCTCAGCTGCTGCGGAGCGGAGGCCCTTTCTCATGCTCGAGAGCTCCTTGTGGAGAAGTTCGCTGATCCCAATGTCGTTGGCGAATCTCAACACTCGATGGCGGTGGGCACCGGTAAGGAACTTGAGGTACTCAACTACTACTTCTCGAAAGACTCTGTCGTTGACCCAGCCTTGAAGCATGTCTTGGGGGTAGCCCCCTCGGTACGCCATTTCTCCCATGGCAGCTATGTAGGCAGCGCGTCGTACTTCTGCAAAGGCAGCCCGACGATTACGACCCACCTTGTACACGAACAGCATCACCATGAAGCTGGCGACTAAACCGGCGAGCAGCACGGCACTTCCGAGGGCCCATTGAGCGGGAGTCACGAGACGGTCTCATCGGTGAGGTGACGCAGGTGTGCTCGAACTCTGGCAAGCAGGATCGAAACGTCAAAGGGTTTCGCTACAAAATCAATTGCCCCCGTGTCGAGGCTGAGTACGACCGATGAGCGGTCCGAGACACTTGACATCATCACGACTTTGCCTGCCAGAGCGTTGGAAATCCATCGCTGTAGCACCTCAATCCCCAAGACTCCTGGGAGGAAGTGATCCAGCAAGATTACGTCGTATGGACTTGTCTCGCCTTGTGAAAGGGCATCTCGTCCGTCGTGAACAACCTCTACTTCGTATCCTTCTTCGATGAGTGCCCGAGCAAGAAGTCCAGTGACAGCTGGATCCGAATCAGCCACAAGAACTCGAGGAACTACCTTGGATGCGGTCGGAATGCCGCTCGATGAAGGGAGGGGTGCTGTACCGTCGGCACTCATGAAACTCGCACGCACCTGTTTGATCCTGTTGGTTATCACTTCAGCCTGCAACGCTTCGGCGGTGGGTACGACTTTGCCGCCGATCCCCGAACCAACAACCCCTCTCGCAGAGGAGTACGTGGCACTTGTTGCCTTTGAGGCCCTTTGGAAGTGTGACATTCAGCGATACGCCTTCGACGACCTTAAGGCGATCGAAACCGGCCTGACAGCACGGCTGACAGATTCGGGTATCGCTCGGGAGGAGTACGACGACTTCAAGGGTGCCCTCGATCTTGATAACGAACTGAGGCTGCACACGAGACTGGCGTTTCGAGAGGTATGTTCAGATGTCGATGGATAAGAAGCAAAGGTCACCAGCTATTCGGTCCCTTGATTTATCGACCAATTCTGCGGCGACCTAAGCCAAACGCCTGACAATGTGACGATAGACAACCCGCCAAGAACCGCCACTTTCCGTGGTATTTTCACACGGAAAGTGAAATCTGGTTACCGCCAATCTTGGCAAGAAGAAGTGGGAAGG
>CAXMSI010000064.1:0-9164 GCA_964196085.1 uncultured Acidimicrobiia bacterium
ATCACAGGAGTAGCTTGGGCGTATGTAGAGGGCTCTCCAAATCTGCTCGAGATCACGGTGACGTACGCCGGCCCGATAGATAGCTCTACCGACCTGCATCTAGGCGTGGGGGTGCGGGTAAGCGATCGCTTCGGTATAGGTGCGGGTTACGAGATGAGAGACGGCGAAATCTCTCTGAGCTTTCCCAGCAAGGATGGCGCACTTCCGGGGGAGCTAGTCGAGCTACGGCCCGATGGGCAATTGGTCGTGGTCATCGACGTCTCTGAGCTCACTGGGGTGCTGAAGGTAAAAGCTAGCAATCGACTTTGCCACCGATGGGGCGAGGGATGACGTGCAGCTCATCAATGTCTTGGAACGATAGCCCGCCTCGGGCGAATTACTGGCTACAGATCGAGCTGTTGTTGGCCGGTGCGGCCATGTACCGAAGTGGCGAAAACCCTAGATCTCTAGGCCCTTTTATGGCACACCCGGAGGGACTTGAACCCCCAACCTTCTGATCCGTAATCAGATGCTCTATCCAATTGAGCTACGGGTGCGTGCGGCGGTTATTTTAGGCGCGGTTCTGTTCATTGCACCAACTCAAGTTGGCATCGTTCAGTGCACGGAGTCTTTCCTGAAAGCGTGCCCTCTGTCTCAAGGCAACTTGTAGGGTTATTGGTAGACGATTTGGAGCGAGAAATGACACTTGAGAATCTGGCACAGGAGTACTGGGAGATTGGTCTGGAGGCGATGCCATTGGTTGCCACTGCGTATGGAATTCCAGGATACGACGACCAAATGGGTGATCCAAGCAAAGCTGCTGAGGACGCGAGAGCTGAACGCCTGGAAGTTCTCCTTGCTTCTGCCCGTGTCCTCACGCCGACCGAAACTCAGGACAAGATCACACAATCGATGCTGATCGATGCAGTCGATAGGGGCCTACGGAGCCTGAAGTACAACCCAGCCGGTCTTGCAGTCAGCCCATTGATTGGACCCCACTCCTCCCTGATGCAAATCGCGGCCCAGACTGGTGCCTCAAGCGCGGAGCAGGGTGCAGACCTGCTTAAGCGCTACCAGCAGGTGGGAGATTGGCTGGAAGCCCATGCTGCTCGCCACATAGCATCGGTCGCGGCCGGAAGAACCCACTCAGCTATCAACGTCCAGCATGTCATTGACCAAATAGAGCGGTACCTGTCTAGCCCCATTGAATCAGACCCGTTTGCCAGCACGGCTGTGCGCGGAGAGTGGGAAGGAGCTGAAGAGTGGCAGGCTGCCATGAAAGATGTTGCCGAGACAGTCGTGAGACCGGCGATGGCTGCTTACGCGGAGTCTCTTAGGAGCCAAGTACTTCCGTACGCTCGGAGTGATGAAGAACCGGGCCTACTCCACATTCCCATGGGGGATGAGCAATACGAACTGCTGTTGGAAGGTTTCACGACTACCGACCTGACTGCTGATGAGATTCACAATGTTGGTTTGGAGATGATGGTGAAACTTCGCGCAGAGTTTGGGGAGATTGGGGTCACAGCTTTCGATATCTCAGAACCTGAGGAAGTGATCGAGCGCCTTCGGTCTGACCCAGCCCTGAAATACAGCTCTGAAGAGGAGATGGTGGCAGCTGCTGAAGAGACCATTGCGCGAGCCGAGGCTGCTGTTTCGGATTGGTTCAATGTGTATCCCGAGGCGAAGTGTGTAGTCCAAAAAGTGGAGCCAGAACTGGCCCCATCAATGCCGCCTGCCTACTACATGCCTCCTTCTCAGGATGGGACAAGAGGTGGGACGTACTTCCTCAATACCCATGAGCCCACTACCCGGGGAGCGTTTGACGCGGAGTCGATTGCGTTCCATGAGGCAGTTCCGGGGCATCATTTTGACCGATCGGTGTCTGGAGAGCTCACCGGGTTGCCGCTTTTCAGGAAGTTTGGCAATGTGACCGCCTTCACAGAAGGCTGGGGACTCTATTCAGAGCGCCTTGCGGACGAGATGGGGTTGTATTCGTCAGACATATCGCGTCTCGGCATGGTGTCCTCCGATGCCTGGAGAGCAGGGCGGCTGGTGGTAGACACTGGCATTCATGCAAAAGGCTGGACACGGCAACAGGCAATTGACTATCTCGTGGAGAACACCCCGATTGCCGAGGGAGTGATTGCTACCGAGGTTGATCGGTACATTTCGTTCCCAGGCCAAGCCACGAGCTACATGATTGGCCGACTTGAGATAGACAAGCAGCGAAGCAGGGCCAAAGCTGCCCTGGGAGACTCATTCGACATTAAGACCTTCCATGACATTGCCTTGACGAACGGGGCTGTGCCACTGAACGTGTTCGCTGAGTTGATTGGTGACTGGATTGACGCTTAGCCCAACTAGTGGCAGGTCTTTTTTGCCGGCCAGACTGGTTGGGCCCTGTTGATTCGAACGGCGTCCGACCTACGGCATCGCTCAAGTAGGCTCGACCTATGGCCGACATAGCTTGTTATGGGTGAACTAGACGCGTTTGAGACCGAACACTCCGTGAAGAGTGGTTGGAGCGCGCCCGACCCACAGTCTGTAACGCTGCCCTCGGGGACTCAAGGCCTGCTCGAAGAGCACCTGAACAAGTTGAGGAGTGCCATCCCAGAGATCTTCGGAGCCATGGTTTCAACCAGCGAGGGAGTGGCGATTGCCCACAACTTTCCTGAGTTGAGCTCTCCCATTGTTGCGGCCATGTGTGCTGAACTCATCCGAGTTGGAGTCGACGTGACTGGTTCCACTGGGCTGGGTCAACCCCGTGAGTTGGTTATCAGAGCGCACAAGGGATACATGGCTGTGTTCGCTTGCGGGCATTCCACTGTGCTGTGCGTTTCGGGGCCTCCCAACCTCAACCTCGGTCTGTTGGGGATCGAGGCCAGGCGCACCGCCGGCCGAATAGGAAAAGCTTTGGACTTCGGCTTTTAGGAGCCAATAGCGCTCGGACTAGCCGAGGTTGGCGATTTGGGCCTCCAACGAGGTGATGCGGTCGTTTGCTGCGCCAAGCTGACCAGTCAATACACCGGCGAGTTGGGTGGCTGCATTGAGCTTGTTACCGCCAGCTTCCGCTGCTGGGCCGTTGGCTAACGCATCGGCGAGCTTGCGCTCTAGTTCGGCAGAACGACCACGGGCAGAGTCGAGCTCTGAGGCGAGCGTATCGATTTCCCCCAGCTTCGACTTGAGAGCCGAAATCTCAGAGGCGGCGTCTTCGAGGGCCTCCTTGCCGCTGGCTGCAATGACTTCATCCTTTGCGGTGGCTACTTGTGACTCAAGCTCCCTATGGGACGCGAGCCACCTGAGCTCTTCTTCCTTATGGCCTGAAGCGGCTGCTTCAAGTTCGGCCACTTGTGCCGATCGATCAACGATTGGGGTGGCGTCTTCTGGGGTTGTGAGCGCTGGCCTTCTTAGGGATTTACCCATGGAGCCAATAATGACGCCGAGGACGAGTGCCCCTCCGACAAAGAAGATGTTTTCGAGAACCGCGTACAGGGTGCCTCTCATTTGAGGTCTCCTTTAGGTGTGAGATTGTCTAAGGACATGTGAGGCTCCCGTGAACAAGACGGACGCCATCGATTGACTCAATGAGCGAGATGGCCTGCTGTATGGATGCCTCTTCGGCATTGCATACCAAGATGTCGCGGCCTGAAACCTGCACCTCACCTACCGAGATACCCGCTTCGCTCAGAGCTTCTGGAAACTGCCAGTGTGTCGGCGGTGCGAGGGACAGTCCAAAGCACTGAACCGAGGACGAGCGCTAGTGCTGCGACGAGGAGGAGTAGTCGGATTGGCGGTGCCTGGCGTACTTGGCTACTCATGGAAAGACTTCCTAATAAAGATGCGGCGTCAATTTAGCAGGCAGATGCGTGGCCGACGCAAGTCATGCCTCCTTTCTCACTCTTGGGTATCCTGAGCATGAAGGAGCGAAATGACTCACAGGACCCCCGACCGCAGTGTCGGACAGAGAATATCGGCGCGTTCCCTCCGCGATATGGAGGAACTCGACCAACGAGGCCGTCTCGGCGACGTTCCCCGGCCGAGCTATTTGGCAGTGGCATCCTTCGTCGCGATGCTTGCGTTGGGACTTGGGATGTTCACGATCGGAGCTACTGACCTTCCGCCCTCCATTCTTCCTCTCGCTGTTGTGGGGATGCTTGGAATTTCGGTGGCGGTGTGGGCTGCCTTGGCTACAGCACAGTTCCGATCTCTTGTACAGCTAGATGACGCAAGGAAACAGTTGCTGAAGGTGTATGAGGACCTAGACCAGGAGCGCGCATTGTTTACAACTCAGCGGCACGATGCGAACGCTGTTATTGCGGGCATGGGAGCTGCGTTTTACGCCCTCGATCCGCAGGGAACATCGCCCGAAGTAGTGAGGGCTCTCAATTCCCAATTGGTTCACCTCAGGGGAGTTCTGAGCGCTCAAGCGCCTGATATCCAGTCATATAGCTCTTCAAGCCTGCTCAACCCTCTTGAGGGATTCGTACAACTGCACGGCGGAAAAGTCGAGATTGACCTACCTGAGAATATAATTCTGGCCGGGAGCCAGCCGCAAACCTCTCGCATCTTGCAGAACCTCCTCGACAACGCTTTCAAGTACGGCCCTCGCCGGGGCACCCACGTAGGGTGGGAACTCGACGGTCAAGAATTCATTCGGATATTCGTAATCGACCGAGGCCCAGGGGTAGAGCTTGCGGTCAGTGAGTTCATCTTTGATGAGGGGGCTAGATCCAACTCGTCGAGTGAAGGGCTCGGACTTGGGTTGGCAATTTCACGAAGGCTGGCGGAGTCCCAAGGTGGGGCGTTGTGGTATGAACCAGCCGAGGGTGGTGGCAGTAGATTCGTTCTCAAGTTGAGACGATCAATGAGTGGAGCTCCAACATGAGAGATAACGGCACAATTCTTGTAATTGATGACCACGCCCTGGTGACCCAGGGGCTGCGCTTGGGACTCGAGGTGGAAGACTTTACGGTTGAGACTTCCGATGGGCAGGACGAATCTCGCCTAGAGGAACTGGTCCGCTCTTTCAAACCAAACATTGTCCTGCTGGACCTCAATCTTGAAGCGGGGAAGGACGGTGTCGAATTGGTACCTATGCTGCTTGAGCACGGCTGCATGATCGTGGTGCTGTCTGGTGAAACCCGCCCAGAAGTGTTGGCTAGGACGATTGAGGCCGGGGTCCACGACATCTTGGGCAAGGCGACCCCATTTCCAAAGCTGATAAGAGAAATCATTGCTCTCCAAGAAGGTGATGGCGAAAGGGCCAAACTCCGCCGACAACAAGTCATGCGTGATGCCCGGCAGGAGCTGAACCTAGCGCGGGTCCGCTTGGAACCGTTCCTTGCTCTGACCCGCCGAGAAGAAGCGGTGTTGGCTGCCCTCATGGAAGGACACCAGGCAGCTCAGATTGCCGAGGACTCCTTTGTGTCGCTTTCAACAATTCGGTCCCAGATCCGTTCAGTCTTGACTAAGACAGGAGTTACCTCCCAGCTGGCAGTGGTCGCTATGGCCTTGAAGGCTGGTTGGAAATTGGGTGAGAAAACCAACGGTTCCATTTCATAAGAATTGACGATGTGCGGGTCAGCTATGGTCGTCATCATTACTTACGCACTTCCAAGTTCTGGGAAAAACCCGGGGTTAGACAAAAGGGGATAACTTATGTTTTCAGTGCTTTCAATCCACGCTAAGGGCCTAGCTGCTCGCGTTTCCAAGACTGACGAAGGCGCCACCATGGTGGAGTACGGAATCATGGTTGCCGCCATTGCTGCTGTCCTGATTGCTGTTGCTTTCGCAATTGGTACCAAGGTTGACACTGCGTTCGAGACTGTCAACAGCGGCCTTTAGACGGCACTCAGTTCAGGAAAGTCGGGGTCCGGGTTGGGGTAATCCCTGGCCGGGCCCCGACTTTTATCTGAAAGGCTTCTGATGATTCGCTTTTTTCGAGAATTGGCCTCAGCCGAAGAGGGCGCCACGATGGTGGAGTACGCCATCATGGCTGTCGCGATCGCAGCGCTGATTGTTGTCGTCGCATACTCCGTCGGGACTGGCACAGAGAATCTTTACGAGGACCTCAACACGTGTCTGCCGCAGGGTGTTGGTTGCTGACACCCAAGGCCTTCTTGCTCACGCTGAAAGTCTCTGTAGAGTGGCTTCTGATAAGTATGAAGGCATCGACCGAAGGCAGGTTCGGTCGCCAATTGGCGTCCACTTGAAAACCTTTAGGTCGAGCAAACTCGAACCGATCTTGTAAGGCAAGACCCACTTACGAAGGGGACAACATGGCACGTCGTGTGCTTGGCATTCTCATAGCCGTTGCGCTTGCCGCAGCCGGTACATTCTTTATCCTTAACTACGTCCAGAACATTGAAGCCAATGCTGAGGAAGGTGTGGCTCTCGTTGACGTTTACACGGTTACCGCCCGCATCTCAGCCGGTACTCCCGTTTCGGACTTAGACCAGTTTGTCACGCTAGACAAGCTGCCGTCGAAGTACCAAATCCCAGGCCAGATCACCGATCTCACTGAGATTGATGGCCAGGTTGCCACCGTTGACCTGCTCCCGGGTGACATTCTTTCTGTGCTGAAGTTTGGCGATGCTGATCAGTTCAACGCTACCCAGTTCGAAACTGTGGACGTGCCAGATGGTCTTCTTGAAGTCTCGTTCCAGATCTCAGAAGAACGGCTCGTGGGTGGCCAGCTGGAACCCGGCGATCTTGTGGCATTTGTAGCCTCGTTCGCTGCCGAAGCCATCGATCCCGACTTCGTTGACCCGAGTATTGAAATCACCTTCGTTGAGCCCGAGCCCAACGCCGGTGCTGACGAAGAAATTGATCCCGAAGAAGCTGTCGAGGTTCCCAACCTCACGCACCTCATCCTGCACAAACTGCTTGTTATCAACATGCAGTACGGCGAGCCGCCATTGCTTCTCGACGAAGAAGGCAATCCAATCCCGCAAGATCCAAGAGCCGCCCCGAATACCACTCTGACCATCACTGTCGCAGCAACCGCTGCGGAAGTTGAGCAAATCGTGTTCGTAAGAGAGTTCGGTCTGATCTACTTGGCCCGCGAGCCCGACAACGCTCTTGAGACCGGTACCGACATCGTCAGCAGAGGAAATATCTTTCGATGAATCGAGTAGCCGTTGTTTCACCATCCGCAAAGTTTGCTGATCGACTGACAGCGATCTTTGGTGACGCGCTTTCGGGCTCTGTGACCACGTGGTGGGACGATGACGTTGTGGCTAAGCCTGGCCTTGCCACCCAGCGAATTGCCGACCATGACCCGTCACTGGTGATACTTGGCCCGTACTTTGATTCCGATCAAGCCCTAGCTGTGGCAAAGGATTTCAACGCAGCACGACCAGAGGTCACGTTGATCTTGGTTACTGACAACGACCCGTCAGTGTTCGCTCCGGCCATGCGGTCGGGTGTGCGTGACATTGTTTTCGAGGATGCCTCTGACGACGAAGTCAGAACTCAGATCTCTGCAGCCCTTGACATTTCAGAGCAGTTGCAGTCCCGTAGGCCTGGAGACGTCGAGCAAATCGGCTCTGTCGTTTCGGTGGTTGCGCCAAAGGGGGGAGCGGGGAAGACCTCAATAATGACCAATTTGGCTGTGCTTATGGCACAGAAGTTCCCGGGAGAAGTAGTAGTCATCGATCTTGATGTTCAGTTCGGCGACTTGAGCGACGCTCTTCTCATAGAACCTGCCTACTCGCTGGCCGACGCCATGAACATTTCTGGCGTGCTCGATCTCACAGTACTAAAGGCGCTGTTGACCCGTCGCAAAGACCTATTTGTGATGTCTGCACCGGTCAATCCCGCAGAAGCTGACGAGATCACGACCGAACTTGTTCTCGAGGCGATTGCTACCTTGGCTACTGGATTTAGATGGGTAATGATTGACACTGCCGGCGGTCTGAGTGACCTCACGCTGTCGGTGATCGAGAAGTCGAATGATTTGTTGCTGTTGACGTCGATGGACGTTCTTAGCGTTCGCGCTATGAAGAAGACGATCCACATCCTTGATCGCCTTGATCTGACAGCCGCTGACCGGCACCTGATCATCAATAGATCAAACAGTCGAGTCGGCCTCGATACCGCAGAAGTCCAGCGAGAGCTCGGTGTCCGTCGTGCCTTTGAGATTCCTTCTAGCCGGCAGGTGCCGTTGAGCCTCAACCGTGGCGAGCCATTTGTTGAAATTCAGCCGCGGTCTGCACTCTCCAAGAGATTGGTCGATGTTGCAGCTGACCTTGTTGAAAGCCGCGATTCGCGCGATGCACTAAAGAAGAAATGGGGTAACGGCTAATGAGTTTGAGCGACCGCCTTAAGAGGGCAGCAGATGCTGATGGTGGGCTTGGGTCCAAGGAGTCGACGAAGACATCCATCGACCCGTTTCTTCTCATTAAGGAACGCGCCCAGGCCAGCTTACTGACCCGTTTAGGTTCAAAGCTTGTCGATCAAGAAGTGAGCGAACCAGAGCTCCGCAAGCTCGTGATGCTCGAATTGGACGGGATCCTCGCTGAGGAAGATATCCCCCTTAATGCTGCTGAACGCAAACTCCTTGGAGATAGTGTGGTCGTGGAGTTCTTGGGTTACGGCCCCATGCAGCAATTCCTGGCGGACGATTCGGTTACTGAAATCATGGTGAACGGAACCCGTCGTATGTACGTCGAGCGCGACGGGAAGCTACAAGAAACAGAGGCTCAATTCCTGACCGAGGACCATCTGCGACGAGTTATTGGTCGCATCGTGGCCAGAGTCGGACGACGGATAGATGAGGCCTCTCCAATGGTGGACGCTCGGCTGCCTGATGGCTCTCGTGTCAACGCCATCATTCCTCCGCTCGCAGTCGACGGGCCAGCGCTTACTATTCGTAAGTTCTCAAAAGAAGCATTCACCGCTGATGACCTTGTGGAAATGGGGTCAATGACCGAAGCCGTCTCCCAGTTCCTAGAAACGTGTGTGCGTGGGAAGCGCAACATTCTCATCTCCGGGGGTACCGGTTCAGGTAAGACCACACTCCTCAACGTGCTGAGTAGCTTCATCCCCGCGGATGAGCGCATTGTCACGATTGAAGACTCAGTTGAATTGCAGCTAGCTCAGGACCACGTAATTCGGCTCGAATCACGGCCGCCAAACATCGAGCAAAAAGGTGAGGTCTCTATTCGGGATCTCGTCAGGAA